>JBHENZ010000045.1:0-6189 GCA_046261815.1 Pyrinomonadaceae bacterium
TTGATATTTGCCGGAATAATCGCCCGGCCCCGTGCGACCTCGTCGCGAACGAATTCGGGTGTGACATATTCAGGAATCGAGGCGCCGAAAGATTCGCCGGGGTGCTGGTGGTCGAGTGATCTGCGATCTTCGCAAGCGAGACGCTCGCGCTCCAGTCCGAGGTTTTCGCGAATCGCGACGAACTCCATCTCGGGCGTGATGATGCCGCGGCGGGCGTAGTGCATTTGAGTTACGCAGCGGCCGGATCGAGCCCTGAACGGCGTAGGAGTTCCGCCCTTGGGCGTGAACGCGCTCGAGGACAATGCACTTTCCGTGTCGAAGTTTCCGTTATTCAACGCGGCTTCACGCGTAAACGCGTAACGCCTACTTTCTTCGACATCGCCGCGTAAAATTACCCATTCGCGTCGAAGGGCGGGAAGGCCGGCGCGGATGTTCGGGGTTTGATCTAGATCCGTCCATGGCCCGCTGGTGTCGTAGACGCGGACGGGCGAGTTTTCTTCCGCGCGACCTCGAAAGTCCTTCGACGGCGAGAGCGAAATCTCGCGAAAGGGAATTCGGAGGCTTTGTTTATTTTGGTTTCTGGCCGGGCCGGTTGCCTCGACGTAGATTTTTCGTGAATTCGGCAATAGAACGTCGTCGCTTGCTTGCTGATCGACGGCGCTTGCAGGGTTGCGGCCTTTCTTTGCACTAACATCGTTTGACATTTGTTTTTCTCCTTTCGTCGGTATGAACCGCATCAAGTTCCAGGAGTCGCGTCTTTTCGCTTTTTTAACGCCTCTCAGCTCCGAATCAGGAGCTCCTCCGAAAACATTTGTTTCGCTGACAGTGTAGCAAGCTTTTGAAATGAATGCCGAAAGCAGTGATGGCATTAGTCTTGCGTCCATTTACTTTCACATAAAATTTGGACGGAATCGTTACATGCCGACGGAGGAAATATGGCACGGTGCGAAGTTTGCGGCAACGACTATTATCTATCGTTCGAAGTAATTACGGCGGGTAATCGTCACACTTTCGATAGTTTCGAATGCGCGATTCATAAGCTTGCGCCCGTCTGCGCAAACTGCGGGTGCAAAATCGTCGGCCACGGCATCGAGGCCAACGCAACTTTTTACTGCTGCGCGCATTGTGCGGAAAAGAAGGGCGTCGAAGGCGTGGTCGATCACGTTTGGGGTAAAGAAAGGGAAACCGCCGAGGCTTCAGCGCGGCCGAATTGAATAGGCGCTTCGCGCGGCAGCATCGATGTCGCGATCAACCGGGCATATACGTCTCGCTCGTTCGATATGTCGGCCGAGGATCTAAAGGAGAACAAAATTATGGCGGATGCAATACAGATTCGAGAAAAA
Organism: Pyrinomonadaceae bacterium; assembly: GCA_046261815.1. GTDB lineage: Bacteria > Acidobacteriota > Blastocatellia > Pyrinomonadales > Pyrinomonadaceae > OLB17. The sequence goes on from JBHENZ010000045.1 coordinate 1,344, forward strand.
ATGGAAGTCGTTGGTTCGGACGATCAACACGTCGGCGAAGTCGATCGCGTTGAAGGGGACAGCATCAAACTTACCCGACGTGACCCTGAAGCCGGCGGCAAGCATCATTACCTGTCAATGGAATTGGTCGACGCGGTAGAAGGAGATCGCGTGCGGTTGAATATTCCGGCAAACGAGGCCAAGTCTTCCTGGGAAGAACGCAGCGGCGAGATGCGGGCCGGCGGCAGCATTATGTAGTTTCCTGTGGAGCCGAAATAGGAAAACGCTTCCCAATCACTGACAAAAAAAGAAAATTTTGAAAATAAAAATGATCGTGCGAACGTTCCACTTTCTTTTTTGTTTATTTGGGGCTTCGGCTTTTTTGACGGCAGCGTGCAATCATGCGCCGGCGGGGCTGCCGGAGAATACGGTTGTGTCGACGGAAGGGCTTCCGACCGAGTCGGGCGAGAATCAGACCGCGGCACAATTTCGCGTTGAGACCGTCGCGACGAATCTCGACGTTCCCTGGGCCTTTGCTTTTCTTCCCAATGGAAATCTGCTGTTTACGGAAAGGCGTGGCCGCGTTCGAATTATAGAGAACGGCAAGCCGCGGCAGGAAGCGGTTTACACGGTTCCGGATGTTGAACCTTCCGGCGAAAGTGGTTTGATGGACGTTTCCCTCCATCCGAATTTTAACCAGAACAATTTTGTCTATCTTGCATACGCATACCGCGGCGACGGAAAACGTGTGCGCATCGTGCGGTATAAATTCGACGGCCGAACTTTAACCGAGGCGAGAACCATTATCGAAAACCTTCCGGCCGCGCAATATCACGCCGGCACCCGGGCACGATTCGGGCCCGATGGAAAATTGTATGTGACGGTCGGCGATGCGACCGATCGAAAACTCGCACAGCATATGGATTCGCTTGCCGGAAAGACCCTCAGGCTGAATGACGACGGCTCGGTTCCGAACGACAATCCGTTTTCCGGCAAAACCGGAGTGCGGCCTGAAATTTGGTCGGTAGGTCATCGCAATGCGCAAGGTATGGCGTGGCAGCCCGGCAGCAATTTGATGTTTCAGACGGAACACGGACCTAGCGGATTCGACGGCAGCGGCGGCGGCGATGAAGTGAACATCGTCGAACGAGCCAAGAATTATGGCTGGCCGACGATCAGTCATCGCGAAACTAGGGCGGGCCTTGAATCGCCGCTGCTCGAATATACCCCGGCCTGCGCTCCGGCGAGCGGTACCTTCTATAACGGGAGCGCTTTTCCTGCTTTCAAGGGAAATTTCTTTTTCGGATGCTTGCGCGGCACGCGTCTGATTCGTGTTGCGCTCAACGGCCGCACGGTCGCCGCACAAGAGAATTTGTTGAAGGACACATACGGCCGCATCCGGGAAGTGGCCGAAGGACCGAATGGCTTTATATATTTTTCCACGTCGAATCGCGACGGCCGCGGTTCGCCCGCAAAAGAAGACGACCGGATAATGCGGCTCGTGCCAGTGAAATAAAAGGCGGGATCGAAGCGCTGCAATTTAGGGTAAACGGGTTCGTTCTTATTATTATGAAAAGCATGAACCTACTAAAACCACTATTAATCGTCTTAATGTTTTTGACTGTGCACACGGCTGCACAGGACTCTACAGACAAATTGCCGCCGTCGATTCGCACAGTCGGCGAAGCGGAAATCGCTGTGAAGCCCGATCGGGCCGAGATCGATGTAGGCGTTGTCACGCAGGCTGAGAATTCGCGAAACGCGGTCGAGCAAAATGCACGCAAGCTCGCAGCGACTCTTGCACGCCTGCGTACGCTCCTCGGTGCCGATGCCGATATCAAAACCATCAGCTATTCGCTGACGCCGAATTACCGGTATCCGCAGACGGGCGGTGAACCGACGATCACGGGATATACCGCGACGAACATTGTTCGCGTCACTCTCGATGATTTGGCTCGCGTGGGCAACGTGATCGACACTGCGACCGAAGCCGGCGCGAATCGAATTCAGAGTTTGCGTTTTACACTCCGCGATGAAAAGCCTGTGCAGGCACAGGCCTTGCGCGATGCGGCGTTGGCGGCTCGGAGAAAGGCAGACGCGCTGGCGGCGGCACTGAACGTAAAGGTCGTCCGCGTACTGTCGGCGGTCGAAAGCGGTTCGCCGGTTGTTCCGATGCGCGATGTGGCATTTGCACGCGCCGAGGCCGCATCGACGCCGATCGAGCCGGGCACGATCGAGATTCGCGCTTCTGTTACGCTGACCGTGCAGATCGCGCCTTAAGAAATCAGAACGCTTATGTGGCTTACGCGTCCTGAAGATAATGCTCGGGTTTTGTCCGTGTGCATCCGGCGCACAACACGGCGGCAGGGGCCGCCGCTGTGAGCATGGCGTTATTGACTAATTAAAGCCGCTAGACCTCGTTTTCCAGCATCTTCTTAGCTTCCGAAAGTTCTCTCAAGTGTTGTTCGGTTACGATGGGAAACTTCAAATCCATCAACTCGAGCGTTCGCACGATCACCTCGGAAACTGCGAGACGTGTGAACCATTTTTTGTCGGCCGGGATCACGTACCACGCAGCGTTTTTTGTCGACGTTGAGGAAATCGCGTCCTCGTAAGCGTGCATATATTTGTCCCACAGTGCTCGCTCGCGGACATCGCCCATCGAAAATTTCCAGTTCTTTTCCTTTTCGTCGATGCGGGCGAGGAAACGCCGTTTCTGTTCTTCCTTTGAGAGGTTTAGGAAAAACTTGATTACGCGCGTTCCGTTTTCCGTAAGGTGCTGTTCGAAATTTCTAATCTGCTCGAATCGTTTCTCCCAGATGTTCTTATCATTCATTATCTCCTCGGGCAGGTGCTGCGACTGCAAGATCTCCTTGTGCACGCGGACGACCAAAACCTCTTCGTAGTGCGAGCGGTTGAAGACGCCGATCTTTCCGCGTTCGGGAAGATTTTTTGCACATCGCCAGAGAAAATCGTGTGAAAGCTCCTCGTCTGACGGCTGCTTAAACGAAACGACGTGACAGCCTTGCGGATTCACGCCACTCATCACGTGTTCGATCGCTCCATCCTTTCCGGCCGCATCCATCGCTTGAAAGATAATCAAAAGCGAATAGCGGTCCGCGGCGTACAGCACATCCTGAAGCTTTTTCAGCTTCTCGACGTTCCGGGCAAGATCGGCTTTCGCTGCCTCTTTATCGGTGTAATCGCCGGTGTTATCGGTTGCGTGATCGTCGAGTTTTAATCTGCTACCCTCCGCGATGCGATAATCGTCTATTCTCATTTTTGGTAAACACCTTTACTAAATCGGCTTCTCTAATTACTATCGAATTGTGAATATCGGCATCACAGTATACCCGACCTACGGCGGCAGCGGGATTGTCGGCTCCGAGCTTGGCCGCGAACTGGCCGAACGCGGACACAACGTGCATTTCATCTCGTCCGTCTTGCCGACGCGCGTCGTCGAGCTTACCGAACGCGTACATTTTCATGAGGTCGAGATGATGTCGTATCCGCTTTTCGAGCATCAGCCCTACGATTTGGCTCTTGCGACAAAGATGGCTACTGTCGCGCGGGCGGAAAAGCTCGATTTGCTTCACGTTCATTATGCGATTCCGCATTCGATAAGTGCTATCCTCGCACGCGAATCGATCAAGCAAAAACGTTACGTTCCAGTTATAACGACCTTGCACGGAACTGACATCACTCTGGTCGGGGCCGACCGCTCGTACCTACCGATCACGCGTTATGGATTGCAGCAATCGGACGGCGTGACGGCCGTTTCTAAGTTTCTCAAACAGGCGACGATCGAAACATTTGATTTTGACGATGTCGAGGTCATCCCAAATTTTATCTGCCCAAAGTATTACATTCCCCTACCGGATTCGCCGCTACGAATTGAGCTCGCTCCGAACGGCGAAAAACTGATTACGCACGTTTCGAATTTTCGCGCGGTAAAGCGGCCGGTCGACTGCGTCGAAATTTTCTCGAAAATCAAAAAGCAGTATACTAATTGCCGTCTGGTAATGGTCGGCGATGGCCCGGAGCGTTCGGAATGCCGTTATCAGGCCGAGCAGCTCGGGGTGGCCGATGACGTGCTGTTTGTCGGAAAGCGTTCGAATATTTCCGATTACCTCGGCGTTTCGGATATTTTTCTTCTGCCATCGGAACTGGAGTCGTTCGGCCTGGCGGCACTCGAGGCGCAGGCGTGCGAAGTGCCCGTGATCGCGACAAGAATCGGCGGGATCCCGGATGTGGTCAACGACAGCGAGACTGGATTCTTGAGCGACGTGGGCGACACGGAAAAGATGGCCGAGGACACGCTGCGACTTTTACGCGATGGGGAAATGTCTCGTGCGTTCGGCGAGCGCGGAAGAAATTTGGCGATCCAGCGTTACGATACCTGCAGCGTGATTCCGCAATATATCGCGTTTTACGAAACTGTGCTGAACCGATCGCGAGCTAAAATGGACGGTCATGCGCTGAGTTCGGCGGCAGTTCGTGAAAGTTAAATACGCATTTGATATTATAGAAATCGATTCACGTTTTTGCGGCAGGCTGATCGGCCTGCCGTTCGATTCTATGCTCAGGCGATACATGCACAGGCGAGAGCGGCACTTCGCGATGTTAAACGACAATCGCGTCGTCCGCCCGTTCGAATGGGGAACGGAATTTATCGATGCCGGCGCTGACGGCGTGGATCCGCGAACCGTTTTCGAAGGCTTTTCAAGGAAAACGCTCGCCGACAGCGAGGCATTTTTCTCGATTCCGGAAATCACGGATTACAAGCTTTATGGCCGCGAGCTAACATGGCCGAGTTCCATCGAAACCCCGTCGCTCGAAAACAATATCGCCTACGCCACATACTTTC
>JBHENZ010000046.1:0-8181 GCA_046261815.1 Pyrinomonadaceae bacterium
CAATTTCTCGATTACGAAAACAAGGTCGGGCTGGAGGAAGGTCTAAGAAAAACGATCGATTGGTGGCAGGCGAGCCGCTTCGCACGCGCGGAAGCCCGCCCTTTCTGACGGCCGGGCTTCTGCAAATTAATTACCTATCACAAAAACCGAATCCGGTACCACTGAATTTACCAAAATTTCCCTCGCCTTAAAATTCGCATAGACGGTTAGCTGCTCGGTGTCAAACCGTTGAACGTATCTTTCGGGTACAAGAATGCCATCGACCGCGCGATATTTATCAATCTCGACCGAGGTGGTCACTTTTCGGCCGTTGATATCGTAGGTCGAATCGTAACCCTTGATCTGATTGGTATTCTCGTTCAGATAAAAATCCGTGTAATAACCTTCGGGCGAAGTGATGCGAAATCCCTTCTTTTTCTTTTTGGAATCCGGCAGTGGCGTGATGATGAAATTGGCCTCGCCGATTCGCGGCAGCACGGGAAAACCAAGCCGGTTGATCGGCGGCAGCGTGAATCCCCCGCGTATTGTCGTCGAGGTGTTGATGCCGTCGAAAACCTGTTTGATCGGCTGAAAAGGGTTGTTGATTTCGAGCCGGTATTTGTCGCCCGAGAATATCGTTACAAACGTCGCCGGAATTGCCTGCGCTATCGCTGATGTCGTGACGTCGACCGCTCCGTTCACGACCAAATTGCGCATCGCCTTAAGCTTCGCGCCACCGTGTGCCTCAAGCGCCGATTTAGCAAGCGCAGTTTCGGCCTCGAATCGCGGAACTGCAACTTTCGTAGGTGCCGATGCAGAATTCTCGCCCGATTTCTGCGCCTGTATTGCGACGACCGAAAAAAGCGCGAGCAGCAATGTTGTAAGGTATCTCTTTAGCATCTGATTCGCACTAGCCAGTGGGCGGAGCCGCAGCCAACTCAATACCGCGTGCGGCAGCAGGTGGTTTGAATGCGGCCGACGAAACGCCAAGCGTTCAAAATATTATTGATCAACCACTCGCTACCGCGAGCGGTACTGACTCCCATGCTCCCTTACCAGCTAAAACGCATTTGAAGCTCCACGCGACGATTGGCCGAGCCGCCGCCGCCGCCGCCGAAGAATCCGCCGCCGCCAAAGCCTCCGAAGCCGCCGCCGGTCGAGGTGAACTGTCCGAACCGGTTCGAAGCGAGATTGCCAACCGGGGTATTAAAGTTCACAGTGTTGAACAAATTCGTAATGTTCAGCCCTACGTTAAGGTTGTACGGTTTACGCGTTTCCGGACCGCCAAAAAATCCGCCCGGTCCGCCAGCTCCGCCACGGCCCCCTCCGCCTCCGGGCCCGCCAAATCCACCTCCACCTCCGCCGCCACGACGACCGCCGCCTCCGCCACGCGCCGCACGTCCGCCACGACCTCCTTGCCCCGTTCCGGCCTGGGTGTTCTCAACGGCCTGTCCCTGATTGGCGGCGACCGGTCTTTCCGGGATGCTTCCAAAGCCAAAGTTTTTCCCGATGCGAAGATTCACGCCAAAATATTTCGGCCCTTGTCCATAGTTTCGCGGGAGGATCGCGTTCGGGTCGTTGTCGCCGATGTCGCAGAAAGAATTGTTCAAATTCAACACTGCACAACGATTGGCCACGTCGATGAAGGTCGGGCGTTCGGTGAACAACAAATCGCCATTCACGTCGACGCCTCGAGTGATATTAAACGCACGGCCGCTGTTCGCCGTGATGAACGGGCTAACCGAGATGCCCCATGGCATACTGAAATTTCCGCCGATCACGAAATTGTGACGAATGTCGAATAACGAACGTCCATACTCGCCATCCAGGTCGTACGAATATGCCGGGAAGCTGCCGGCTCCGTCCGAATCGCCTCTCGCAAATCCGTATGTGTAATTGGCGAAAAGCGAGATGCCGTTCGTCAACGCCGACCTCACGTTCACGTTCAAGCGATTTTGATTGATCACGCCGGTCGATTCGTACTGGAATATGTTCGGCTGCGCGGGATCGGGCCGCGATGCTCCCACGCATGTCGTCGCCGTAAGCAGCCCGTTCGGACAAATCGGCGCATTGATGTTGCGCGAGCGAAGAGCGTTTTGCGTTCGCGACCCGATGTAAAACGCACCAATTGTCGCCCGATACGGCAGCTGCCGCTCGATGCCAATGGCCCATTGGGTCGTCAACGGAATTTTTAAATCTTCGGAGACAACTCGCAAAGTATTCGCCTGCGGCAGCGCCGCCAGAATTTGTGCGGGCGTCGGCACATTCGTTACGCCGGTGGCCGTAAATACGGGTTGTGTGAGCAAGGCAAGCGCGGCCGCACGCCGGGCCGGATCGGTTTCGTTCGCGCTTACGATCAAATCGAGCTGACCGTCGCCGCCAAACCGCTTGGCCTGGAGCGTAAGATTCTCGCTGAACCGATCGTAGAACAATCCTAGCCCGCCGCGGATAACCGTCTTAGGCGCCCGAGCACCGCCCGCACCTGGCGACCATGCGAACGAAAATCGCGGAGCAAAATTAAAATTGTCGCTGACGTTAGTTTGATTCTCATACCGCAAACCGAAGCTTAACGTTAGACCCGCATTAACACGCCAATCGTCAGTAACGAAAAGGCCGATATCCCTTCTCGACACACGCTCTTCCGGGTCTCCGGTAACAATTCGGAACTGCGACGGACTACTCGCATCCAGAATCGTGTTTCGGAAGTTTGCGAGATTTAAAAACGTAAACGTACCGCCAAAATTATTCTCGGAACGATCTAAAATACTGATTCCGCGAAGACGGACGCCAAATTTCAAACTGTGAGCTGAATTGGGGCCGAGAGCAGTGGTCGTGTAATTCTGCAATTCCCAGGATTTAACGTCGTTAAAGCTCAATCCTATCTGTGCTCCGCCGCCGGTAAATGCGTCGGCCACGCTGATCGTCGGAATCGAGTTATCGCCCTCCTGCTCGTTCTTCTCCCACTCGTACGAAAACCGGGTTTCGTTTATCGTCTTCGGGTTGATGATCATTGTTTCAGTAAGTCGAATCTCGTGCTCGAAGAAATTCGACGCGTATGCGCGGGACGGCAGCGAAAAGCCGCCGATACCGCGATTGTCAAGGGAAAATCTCGAGAAGCTGTAACGCGCGACAAGGGTGTTCTTATCGTTAATCGCGTAATCGAACCGCGGGCTGATGCTGAATCGCCGGCTGGGCAATTGAAACTCTTCGGCAAACGCGATTTCATTCAAATTTGCATCGAGCAGTCGAGCGTTGACGACCGTGTTTGTATCTTCCTGCCGCTGACTAAAATCGATGAAGAATGAAGACTTGCCCTTCTGAATCGGCCCCGAAACACTTGCACCGAAAAACCGCAGCTGGCTCGCTGCACGGTTCGGTGCAAACGGGTTGCGCGAATTTAGACTTTCATCGTTGAAATTAAAAAACGCATTACCCCGCCATTTGTCCGAGCCGGGCCGGGTCAAGATCTCGATACGGCCAAAACCGAGACGGTCGAATTCAGCGGAAAAAGGGTTTTGGTTGATTCGAATCTCGCGAATAGCCTCCTTGGGCGGAAGGCGGCCGCCGGTAAATCCGTCAATATAAATCTGTCCGCCGTTCGGTCCGGCACCCGGACCCGCAAGCGCTTGAAGCGCGGCTTCAAGCTCATCCGGATCGTCCGGCAAAGCTTCAAGCTCCTTCTCTTTCAAGACTGTCGCGCCGGCATTCGCATTAGGGTCGGTCGAAACCCCTGTGTCGGTATCGACATCGACCTGTTCCTGCACCGCCTCGACCGCCAGCGGCACGGTAATTTCTGCTCGGCTGCCGGCGGCAATGTCGACTTCCGTGTTTTCGTAGAGTGCAAAGTTAGGAGCAAGCACGCGAACAGTGTACCGCCCAGGCTTTAAGCCGGTAATGGAAAACTCGCCGCGGCTGTTCGACGTAGTAGATTTCTCGGCACCATCGGCTGCCACAGCCGTCACGGCCGCACCGACAACTACAGCTCCCAGCGTATCCTGCACCTGGCCGCTTACGCTGCCGTTCTGCTGTGCAAACGCCTGCGTCGTCAAAAGAAGAGCGGCCGATAAGGTCAAAAATGCAATTATTTTCTTCATCTCAATCTGTCTTATTAAAGTAAATATTTAAAACCATGGATGCCCTGTTATGGGCATCAGTATAGAAAATTCGTGTCTCGATTACGGGGTTCCGAAACCGTCCAGACCCGGGATATTAAGGTTGAGCGTTCCTTGGCCGCCGCGTCCGCCGCCGCCGATGCCCGCTGCCGTCGCCTGGGCCTGTGCCGCCTTAATAAACGGTTCGATACCCGCGAGCAGCTTGATGGCCGAAATGCGATCGGGCGTCTCCCGTTTTGTGCTCGAAACGGCGATCATATCGCCCACTTTCAAATCGGCCACCGTTATTGTCGGAAAACGCTCGAGCATGTCATCGATGCTGCCGCCTCGCATGCCGGCTCCTCGACCCGGTCCGCCGGGCTGCCCTGGATGGCCGTCTGGCCGAGCCTGTCCAGGTCCAGGTCGTCCCGCACGATTAGCACCGACGGGACGCGTTTCGCCCGGGCCGCCTGCCTGTAATCCGGCAAGCCGCTGGGCCATTTCTTCGGGAAACTTTTTCATCGTCGAAGCCGCCGCTAGATCGATGGTGATGTCCTTTTTCGTTTGCAAATCGGTAATGACTACCTCGTTCTTTGCCGCATTGATTGTCTTCACGGTTCCCGCAACCGTGCGAAACGCACCGGTAAGAATTTCCTCCGCCGTAAAGCTTGCTCCGTCCGCGCTTCGCTCGCCCGCTGCTCGCAACATGTCGCCCGGCTGAATCTCAGTAAGGGTGCTCGATTTTGCTTCGTCGTATTTAACCGAGTTCGGTGCGTACCGGCGGAAAACGGTATCGGATTTCGGAGTAATAACGACGTTTGTCGAATTCATTAAACCGCGGACCTCGACGGTGATCTGCTGCGTCTGCGTATTCACGGTTGTCACGCGACCGGCCAAGCCGCGCGTCGTCCACCGCTCGCGGTCCTTTGTCCGCTTTTGTGAGATGTCGGACTTGGTCATAAGATAGACCGCGCGCGCCGGAAGCACTTTTTTGTCAGCGCCGAAAATGCCTGTGACCATAAGCTTGTCGCCCTCGCCGATATCCGCGAGTTTTGCGGCAACCGCGGCTTGAAGCGACGGATTCTCGGGCGGCACCCGTTTGAACTGGGTCGCATCTGTAAGGCCTACGTCCAGCAACCCGTCTTTCATTTGCAGTACGATCTTGTTTTCGCTTACGGAAACGACATCGCCGGTCACGACCGAGGGTTTAACGCCGGACGGAGTTTGCCCGAACGCAATAGTGGAAAACGCAGCAAACGCAAATAGGATAACAGCGAAAGCCATCGAACTTACTAAAATTGCCTTTTTCATGATTTGAAGAAACACCCGCTGATTTAACAAACGGCAACGCTCGCAAAAAGTTGCCTCCAAACAGGTTAAGACGCTTTCTACGCGGCAAGGGTTCAATAAAAAGTGTAAATCTTTGTAAAGAAACGCGGTGTTACGGTGCGGCCCAACGGTTCTGAGATCTGGCAGTTAGAACGAGGCCGATTCCCGCGGAAAAAAGGCCGATCAGGACGAGGGTCCAGATGAATGGAATTGAAAGGATGATTGTCCAGACAAAAACGCCAATTAGTATCGCAATCGTTTCCGAAGTGTTTTTGTCGCCTAAGATACGTCTCTGCAGCAATTTTCCGATGGCGACGTGGACCGTAACCCGGCCAAACACATATGCCATCAACAAAAGCGAAAAGGCCATGATTCCGATAACTGCGCTCAGGAAATTCGGCAAAAAGCTCAAGCTTCCGATGACGCCGAGTGTTGTGAGGATAAATGCAGCAAGTCCAAATCCTACGATCTTTAGCGAGGAAAGCTGAAGGCGCGCCGACGCCCGGCTGACGGCGCCGGGTGCAATCGTCGTCAAACCAAGCGTAACAAGAAACCAGAAAAGGACGGAAAGCGCCCGCTGGGCTATGAAGGCGAGCGAGAACGTGGGCGTCAGCAGTGAAACCGGATTTTGCGTCAAATTTCGCAGTTCTTCTTCGTAACCGGCATACATCACCGTTTCCTTTCCCTCAGCCCGCAGCGGCTCGCGAGCCTCGGGCCGGTAGCGGCCGCCGATTATAAATACATCGCCGCCAATGAACGCTTGTTCCTTTTGAATTACTGTACCGCCAACCGCGGCGACATCGCCGTCGACGCGACCTTCGATAATAATATCGGCTCCAAAAGTCAACACGCCCTTGGCCCGATTCTTGACGATCACATTCTTGCCGTACGAAATAACTTCCATATCCGGAGCATCATCGACGACAATAGTGTTTTCCTCGGGATTAACCGATAGCTGTCCGAGGGCCGCGAGCGGTATGGCGATAATCGCAACCGCCGCAAAAAAAGCGACCCGCCAATCAAGCGGGGTCAAAGTGACGGCAAAAATAGGGCGAAAGGCAATCGTAAACACAGAGAATATTGTGCGAAATTCATGTCCTCGGGTGACGCAGGATGAACCACGAGAACGAATAAACCGCGGCGGCGAAAAAGAGTGCGAAAAAAGCGAGAGCCATCAGTGAGCTGGCCGCCGCTACCGACAAAAGCGATCTGGATATCACGACCAGCCCGAGAGCGATGTCATATAAAAAATGCAGTGTGTAAGAAACGACGCTGGCGATCGCCTCAATAAAGCCGAAACCGGCCGCAATAATGTATTTGTGGTCAGGACCTAGAAGCAGTAACGAAAATGCCGCAAGGCCGAGACAAATCGCAAGTGCAAGCCGTTTCTCACCGCTGCGTCGTAATCCGTCCACTCGCGTTTCAGCAGTAGCGATTACCAATCGCGCAAAGTTTTTCGGAATTTCCGGTTCGCCGCCTCTCTCGAGCGACGAATTCAAAGTTAGAAGAACCGTTTTCTGAAAATTGATCTCCTCTCGGCATTTGGCACACGTCGCGAAGTGGCGTTCGAGCTCGCATTCCTGGATTCGCGAAAGCTCGCCGTCAACATAGGCTGAGATACTGACCGACTTGCACTCACCGCTCGTTTTCCTTGATTCTTCAATCATCCAACCGTTCGCGCCCCTTATTTCAGAAACTTGATCGTCAACGGATATTCCCAAAGCTCGCCGTTATTTGCCTTGATCGCACCGATGACCGGGAATACAAGTCCCATTAACATCACGGCCAAAATCCCAAGGATGCCGACGAGCAGGATAATGAGAATGATGCTCGCGATCAGATAGATCGTCATCGAGATCATCCAATTCGTGACCATCTTGCCGTGCGGGTCGAGCGCCGGTATCTTGTCTTTATTGAGCTGCCAAATCAAGATCGGCGCGATGATGCCGATCGGAAACAATATTACATTCGCCAATTGCGACAAATGCAAAAATAAGCCCATCTGCTTTTCTTCTGAGGTTTGCAGATAGGCCGGCGGTTGATATTCAAGGTTGTATCCCATATTTTCCACCCATTCAGGTTCCGGTAAAGCCACGCTCGATCAAAATCTCGCGCATCATTTCACGTGCACGGAACAACCGATTCTTTACGGTGCCGAGCGGCAGCTGCGTTACCTCGGCGATTTCGTCGTAGCTCAAATCCTGCGAATGCCTCAGCAAAATCAGTTGCCTGTAAGCGGTCGGCAGACACTTGACCACTGAATCGATCTCGGTCCGCCACTCGCTTAGCTCGCGATCCTGCTCGGGCGTCGGCCGCGGGCTCTCAAGCTGGAGTTGATACGTACCATCCGACGTTTCGGTTTCGAGACTTTGAGTAAAAACGGAATTTCGCCGCATATGATCGATTGCGGCGTTGTGGGCGATGCGGTAAAGCCAGGTAGAGAATTTGTATTCGGAACTGTAGCGGGAAAGAGAGTTGTAAACTTTTATAAACACTTCCTGTGTGACGTCGAGCGAGGCTTCGTATTCGCCAAGCATGCGGAAGACATACGAGACGATCGGCCTCTGGTAACGCTTGACGAGCTCCTCAAATCCGTCTTCTTTGCCGCCGATAGCGCCGGCGATCAATTCGACGTCGGTGAGCGTTTGAATCTGGGCTGCGGCGGCTGCGTGAGTGGCCATGGCGAAAATGGGATACGATATTCTCGCGGAGAAGGTTCCGCAAAAGCCCATCCATCCTTACAAAGAAGGGGAGCTTTTATCATTTACCGCCACGCTAACGC
>JBHENZ010000047.1:0-3877 GCA_046261815.1 Pyrinomonadaceae bacterium
CCCCGCTGCTGCTTAGCATCGGCATTTACAACACCTTGACCGCCCAAGAACGCTCAGTCGGTGACGCGACCGTCGAGCTCAACGGGACGATTCACATTCGCGGTCAGAAGCCGCTCAAACTCGCGCGACGCTTTGCCGGAATGCAGGCGGCGCAGCTTGCCGGCGTGTCATTTGCCGGGCCGGTCAGCACGCTGCTTAAGGGTCATTTCGACAGTCTCGAAATGACCGGCATCAACATTAAGTTAAATGCCGTGGACGGCAGCAAAACGGCCATGCTCGACCGTATTTCGCTTGACAGAACGCAGGTTAGGCCGGGCGAGACAGTCGAGCTGCAAATTTTTGCACGAACTGGCGGGGGGCGAATTTTCGTCCAGCGCTTGCCCGTGACAATTCCGGCCGATACGCCGATTGGTCAATTATCAATAAGTGTCGGCGACGGAAATGCTGTGCAGCAAAATACCGCGATCCAGCAATTCGTGCCGCGCGATCTCTCGGATATGGTGCGGACGATCAATGAGCTGAAATTGCCCGATCGCTTGTACGTCCAGGCATTTAAGACGACGACGGGAGCGATCATCGGTGCTAGCGAAATGCCCAATTTGCCTCCCTCGGTCATGGCGACATTAAATAATCCACGGACAGCAGGCGGAATCAAGCCGGCAGTGCAGAGCATAATCGCGGAAACTCGCGTGCCGGCCGCGGAATTTATTATCACCGGACATCACACGTTGACGATCGAGGTTGTGAGGTAGATTTTTTGGACACGGCGAAGGCGAATAAAACGAACGGCCTGAGCAAGCTGCTCGAAGCGGCCAGCTTTGCAGCTAAGCGTCACGCCGGGCAGAAACGAAAAGGCTCCGACGCCGAACCGTACATCAATCACCTGCTCGACGTGGTTGATCTACTCGTGAACGTTGGTGGCGTCGAAGACTACGACGTGCTGATCGCCGCGATGCTTCACGACACCGCCGAAGATACAGATACCACTTTTGAAGAAATTGGCGAAAAATTCGGCCGCGAGGTCAGCAGTTACGTCGCGGAAGTGACCGACGATCAATCGCTCCCAAAACAGCGCCGCAAGGATCTCCAAATCGAACACGCCCCTCACCTCTCGCCCGGCGCGAAGCTAATCAAGCTCGCAGACAAAATCAGCAACATCCGAGACGTGACTGAAAATCCACCCGACGGCTGGAGCATTGAAAGGCGACGAGAATATGTTGAATGGGGTGAAAAGGTTGGGGCCGGGCTTCGAGGATCGAACGCAGACTTGGAAAGAGAATTTAACCGCGTATGCTCGATGGCGTTGAAGGCTGCGACGACATGAAATAGTTTTAGAATTGGCTTTATGAAGATTGCACTCCTTTTTGTTTCGGCGATTTTTCTGATCGCGACCGATTCGTTTGGTCAAACCGATGAGTATTCGGCTCCCGTCGATTGGAAGCGGTATCGCGTTGGTGCTTGGATAGAAGTTAGTTTGGCCGCACATTGTTGCAGGAAAGGCTTGCGGAGGAAAGAAAACGCGGTGCCACCGCCGAGGAAAAGAATTCGCAAGGAGCGAACGAAGTTTTCACCATCTCTTCACAGACATCCATCCGCAAGTTTGTTGCAAATTTCGAACAAGACTTTTGGGTCGAAATCGTTGTCACACCTCGCGATTTAACATCGGAGAAAGTCAATAAATTTTTCGACTCGTTGGCGTTTAGCGTGACGTTTCTTGCGAAGGGCGGTATCGGAGCTATCGAGGAGCTTGCGGGGCTTCCGCACGGTTTAACGGAAAGCGCTGGTAAGGCCGCGAGGAAGATGTTCTTTTTGCCGCAGCGCGTTAACGGTGTACCCGTGACCGTCACAAGGCCAGTCAGTTTCAGCTTTTTAATTTACTAACCGCCTTCAACCCATTCTTCCCCATCGGCATAAACTTCTTTTTTCCAAATCGGCACGGTTCGTTTTAGTTCGCGGATAAGCCATTGGCACGCGTCGAAGGCGGCTTTTCGGTGTGGAGCGGCGACGGAGATGACAACGCTTGTCTCGCCGACCTCCAAGCGCCCGAGTCGATGGACGATGCCGACCTGCGAAATTGCAAATTCCCGTTTCGCCGCCTCGATCAATTTTTGCATCTCGCGCAATGCCATTGGCTCGTATGCTTCATAGCTGAGATAAAGCGTTTCGCGGCTTTTCGTTTTCTGCCGTACGTAGCCGTCGAGCGTCACGGTTGCCCCGCATTCGGGCGGCACAAATCGGCGTGCGACGGATTCCAGAAAAATCCGATCAGTTGTCAACTCGCAGAAATCCATTTAGCTTTAGCCGCCGGAAACATGGGTAAAAATGGCGAGTTCATCACCGTCACGAACGATTTCGCTGCCGTCTGAGTATTGCTGATTTATCGCAAAGAGAAGTTTGTGCGACTGGAGGGCCGGGTGATCGTTCACGACGCGGTCGAAAACCGATCGGGCTTTCTCAGGCTGCTCGACGGCAACGCTTGTAGAACGCGTACCGGCGGCTTCGGCGGATGCGGCGAAAAATAAAACGGTAATGTTCATCGTCAAGAAAGAAGTATCACGCAGAAGTCGCAGAGAACGCAAAGGCGGAATAGCGAGGCGTCGGCGAACAATTTTGTATAATCGACGTTATCGACGTTATGGAAACGCGAACTACGGAGAGAAGACAAGCGGCGATCGATTTGCCCGTTTTGGACCGAGAATTTGTCGAGCGGTCGTTTGCGCGCGTAACGGGTGCCGATCTGATTTACGGCAATGACGTAAAGCTGCTTGTGGATGCTAAAGAGAACTATCCCGCCTGGCTCGAAGCGATCGGCAAAGCCGAGCAAAGAATTTTCTTTGAAAGCTACATTGTTCACGACGATGCGCAGGGCGAGCTTTTCGCCGATGCGCTCATAAATAAAGCCAGGGAAGGCCTCGAGGTCAAGGTTATCTATGATTGGATGGGCGGCTTTGGCAAAACTTCGCGGAAATATTGGCGGCGATTGATGGCGGGCGGCGTCGACGTTCGCTGCTACAACCCGCCGCGGCTGACCGATCCGCTCGGAATTTTCAGCCGGGATCATCGCAAGACGATTGTCGTCGACGGCAGCACCGCGTTTGTCAGCGGCCTTTGCGTCGGGCAGGATTGGGTCGGCCGGCCCGAAAAGCAGACGCCCGGCTGGCGCGACACCGGTGTTCAATTGACGGGGCCGGCGGTCGCGGATGTCGAGGCCGCATTTGCCGAAGTATGGGCGACGATGGGCGGAGCGATTGGGAGGACGAGCCTCACAACGCACGATCAAATTAAAGAAACAGGTTCGACGGCCGTACGTGTGGTGCAAAGTCTGCCGGGACGGGCTTACATTTATCGCGTAGATCAGCTTCTTGCAACCGTCGCGCAAGAATCGATGTGGCTGACCGACGCTTACTTTATCGGCGTTCCCGCTTATTTGCAGTCGATTAAGGACGCGGCCGATGATGGAGTCGACGTGCGAATTCTGGTGCCGCAGTCTACTGACATCGGCTTGATTCGCGATACGACGCGTTCTACCTACCGACCGCTGCTTGACGCGGGCGTCCGCGTTTTCGAATGGAACGGCCCGATGATGCACGCAAAGACAGCCGTTTTCGACGGACGTTATTCACGCGTTGGCTCGACGAATCTGAACGTTGCGAGCTGGTTCGGAAATTATGAGCTTGATGTCCTGGTTGAGGATGAGGAATTCGGCCGGCGAATGCAGGAAATGTTCGTTACGGATATGCAAAACGCAACTGAGATCGTGCTCGAGGATACGCTCGGCAAAACTCGTCGCATGCCGGCCCAATCGCGGGGCCGGCGGGGCAACGGCAGCGTGCGAAAGGCAGCGGCCGGTGCATTGAACGCCGCCACCTCTATCGGA
>JBHENZ010000048.1:0-7485 GCA_046261815.1 Pyrinomonadaceae bacterium
ACAAAACGGTGAGCGATGTCACCCACGATTCGCGTCAGGTGCGCGAATCTGTGCTGTTTGCGGCGATCAAAGGTCACACCGTCGACGGCCATCGATTCATAAACGACGTGATGCGCCGCGGAGCTGCGGGGATAATTTCCGAGCTCGATCCACCGGTAAATTTTCGCGGTACCTGGCTAAAGGTGAGCGATGTGCGGGAAGGCCTTGCAAAAGCCGCCTCGATCGTAAACAGCGAACCCTCGCACCAGCTCGAACTCGTCGGCATCACCGGCACCAACGGCAAAACTACGACCACATATCTTTGTTTTGCCTTGGCTGCAGCAGCCGGAATCAAGCCGGCGATGTTGACGACCGTCGAATACCGGGTCGGCGACAAAAGCCAGCCCGCCATCCGGACGACTCCCGAGGCCTCTGACACCAATCGGTTCTTGCGGACCGCAGTAGTTTCGGGCTGTACGATGGCGGCAATGGAAGCCTCGTCACAGGCCATCGATCTTCACCGCTGCGACTGGCTGAAATTTCGCGTCGCCGTTTTTACGAATCTTTCGCGCGACCATCTCGACTACCATCACACAATGGAAAATTACTTTGACGCGAAGAAGAAATTATTCGACGGCCGCCTCGGCGAGCTGCCAATTTCAAGCGTAATAAATATCGACGATGAATGGGGTAAAAAGCTGGCGTCACAACTGCGAAGCGAAAATCGCCGCGTCATCACGTTCGGTATTAACGAAGAGGCCGAATCAGCCGATCTGCACGCCGCAGAAATCGACGTTTCGATCACGAGCGGGACCTCGTTTCTTCTAAAAACAAAGAATTTCGAACGGGTGATTCGTTCGCCGCTCGTCGGCCGGCCGCACGTTTACAACATGCTAGCAGCGACCGGCGTCGCGTTGGAGTTGCGATATTCCATTGAAGCCATCGAGGCGGGGCTGTCCGAATGTATCGGTGCACCCGGCCGATTCGAACGCGTGCCGAACCACGGCGATTTTGCGGTCGTGGTGGACTATGCTCACACGGACGACGCTCTGCTTAATACGTTGCGAACAGCAAAGCAGTTGACCGCAGGAAGAATCATCACGGTGTTCGGGTGCGGAGGCGACAGAGATAAAACAAAACGCGAACCGATGGGCCGAATCGCCGGCGAAAACAGCGACATCGTCATCGTCACATCCGACAATCCGCGGACTGAAGACCCGCTCAAAATCATCAGCGAGATTGAGATCGGGCTTAAGCCCACGAACACATCTTATTATTCAATTTCCGACCGTCGCGAGGCGATCTTCAAAGCGGTGCGTGCGGCTAGAGCCCAGGATGTCGTGATCATCGCCGGAAAGGGTCATGAAAATTACCAAATCATCGGCAACGATAAATTTCACTTCGATGATCGCGAGGTTGCGGCCGAGGCCCTGCAAATTTTCGCGGAAATGTAGTAGCGTCCTGGAAACTATTCCTGACCATGCATCTCAACGAAATTCCGCAAGAAATCCTTTTGTGCAGGTGTAATATCTATAAATCTTGCGGCAAAGCCGACTTCAGCTAAGTGGTTCGAGACTTCGGTGGCGAATTGCACCTTCATGCCGTCACTCAAAGGCAAAAAAAGCTTCACGACCGTCCCGTCCTCCACGTTTCCCGAACTCAGAACGAAACACCCCCGCTCGCTGATATCGCTCAGTGTGCCCGCGCTTCGTCCCCAAGGGCCTTCCCACTCGACATCGATAGTTACCGGGTGGCGCGAGGTTTCTCGCCTGTCCGATCTTTTTCTTCGATCCATCCCAGTCATCATTTTACGCTATCGGCTCACCATTCGTCGGCAGGGCGCTTTTCCTAGATAAGTAGTAATAAACCGGTAATCCCAGAATTATCAGGATAATTCCAGCTAACGATTGGGTTGGCGAACTCATGACTGTGTTGCTCAACAGCCATCCCGCGACCACTAAAAAGACGATCGGCACGACCGGGTATCCCCAGGCGCGGTACGGCCGCTCCGCGTCGGGATAACGCCGTCGAAACACGAAAATCGAAAACGTGATCAACGCGTAAAAGATCCAGGCGCCGAAAACCGCGTAATCCGTCAACGTGTCGAACGATCCCGAAAGTGCCAAAATGCTTGCCCAAACACCTTGAAATAAAACCGCATTCGTCGGAACGGCGTTGATCGATAATTCGCCGAACGAACGGAACATTAACCCGTCCTGTGCCATCGCATACGGAACACGAGAAGCACTAAGAATTGAGGTATGCAGTGTGCCAAGCGAAGACATCATCAAGCCAACCGTGAAAAGCGCAACCGCGACACCGGTTGCGAGACTCGCGATGTCGCCGCCAAAAAATTTGCTTACCACCACTTTTGCAACCGACGAGTCTTTAGAAACCGAAGCAATGGCCGTGGGGTCGAGCACGTAAAAATATGCGATCTGCGCACCGACGTACAGCAGAATCACTATCAACACACTGCCGATAATTGCGATTGGAATATTACGATTCGGATCCTTGACCTCGCCCGCAACGTAAGAAAGATTGTCCCAACCATCGTAGCCCCAAAGAGCTCCGAGCATCGCCGCGCCGAAACCCGCCATAAATGTATAACTCGCACTTCCGTAACGCACCGATTCGGCCACACCCTCGCATGCACCCGAGGTGTCGGTCAAAGAGAAATTCGCGAAACTGCTGCCCGCGACAAACAAAAATGCACCAAATCCAACCATTAATACGAGCCCGATTTTTACCGCCGTAAGAAACGTAGCGATCTGGCCGCTGAGGTTCACAGATAAGCAATTCAAGGTTGTAAATATCGCGATCAATATAACCGCAACAATCTGCAAGGTAGTGACTTCGTATAGAAAACCAAAAATACTCGTCGAAAATAATGTCTGTTTCAAACCGCCGTTCAGATAATCATTAAGTGCGATTGCGAACACCACGGCGACCGAAGCCTGTGCCCCGGTTCGAATAATAAACATCTGCGCCCAGCCGAATAGAAAGCTGGCCGCGCGCCCAAAAGAATCTCGCAAGAAAACGTATGGCCCGCCCGCCTGCGGCTTCATCGCGGTAAGTTCGGCGTACGTTAAGGCTCCGGCAAGCGTTAGCAAACCGGCCGCGATCCACGCGATCACGACCCATGTAGGGTTTCCGACATTACACGTCATCACTCGCGCCTTCAGAAAAACGCCTGTTCCGATGACATTGCCGATGATCACCGAAATCGCAGCGACGAGCCCCAGCCCTCGTATCAGGCTCGGTTTATTAATTATTTCCGGGGTCATAAGATTTTCAGGAGCGATAGGAAGCAATCTTAAATTAAATTCGAAGTAATGTCAGCACGAGGGATCGGTTAGCCGCGACCTACGCCGCTTGACGCAATCCATAACCGTCATAAGAGCTGGGTAACCGAATGTTAGAATCTGCATGATGCAAAAGATCGATTTGACGCCGGACGAGCTTGTTCGAACTGCCTTGCTGCAAACGGAAACGGGTGTCTGTGTTCTGGATAGTTGCGGGGTCGGGCACCAGGAATCGCATCTCCTGATTGCGGGTCTGCATCCGGTAACGATATACGAGCCTTCGGTAGAAACGGCGGACGAGCAGCTCCCAATTCTCGACGAAATAGTAAACGGCGAAGACGCCGCCATATTCGCGCTTTCATACGATTTCGGACTGCAATTACAGGGCATCGAACCATGTCATCCGCAGCGTAGAGAACCGTTTCTATACGCCGCGATTTTTGATTCGTTGCGTATGCACGATTACAAAAGCGGCCAGACCTATTACCTCGGCAACCCGAAAAAACTGATCTCTTCGGATGTTCATGCGTCTGAGCCTCTCACCGTCGACAGAAGCTCTACGTCTCAATTAACTTCCGATTTTTCCCGCGATGATTACACATCAGTTATCGAAAAGATCAAGGAGCACATTCGACGCGGCGATACGTACCAGACAAATTTGACGAGACAAATAACTGTATCACTGCCAGATGACTTCTCCGCTGAAGATGCTTTCGTGCGGCTTCGGGACAAGCATCCCGCACCCTTTGCCGCCTACCTAAAACGCGGCGATTCGATCGTCATTTCTGCGTCGCCCGAAAGATTTTTTCGCATCGAACGTTCGCCCGGCGAAAGCCGACGCCAGATCTCCGCCTCTCCTATCAAAGGCACCCGGCCGCGAGGCCTGACTGCTGCCGAAGATGCGATATTGCGTAACGAGCTTCTAACCAGCATGAAAGACAGAGCGGAGAATGTGATGATCGTCGATCTTATGCGAAACGATCTTGGCCGCGTATGTGATTTCGGATCAATCGAAATCAGGTCGCTTTGCGATATCGAAGAACATCCGACGCTTTTTCACCTCGTCTCGACCGTCACGGGCAGCCTGCGCGACGATGCTGCCTTTTCCGACGTAATAAAGGCCGTCTTCCCTTGCGGCTCGGTAACAGGAGCTCCAAAACACCGAACGATGCAGATAATCGACGAGTTGGAAAAATCGAATCGCGGTCTTTCGATGGGGGCGATCGGCGTTTTCATCCCGGAAAGATTCGGTCTCGGCAAAGAAGTGATCGATGTGAACGTCGCGATCAGAACGATGGTTATCCGCGACGGCGAGGCCGTATTCAATGTCGGAGGCGGCATAACGATCGACAGCAACGCCGAAGCCGAGTATGAAGAAACAGTGACAAAATCGAAAGCTCTTTTAACGGCCCTCGGAGTGAGAAGAGCATGAACGTTTCTGCGACCTTACTGGAACATTTCTCACGCACCGTCGTCTAAAAAACATCGGAGGTGGAAATGTCAAAACCCGTCATAAACGTAACGCCGCTTATCGACGTGCTCCTTGTTCTGCTGATCATCTTCATGGTCGTCACGCCGCTAAAGCCGAGCAGCATCAAAACCCAAATTCCCTACGAGCCGCGCAACACATCGATGATTCGCGAAGATCCGCGCACGCTCGTTGTCATCATCGGTAATGACAAAAGTCTAATGTTAAACAGTGAAAAACTTGACTCTTCGATCGAGTCCTCGGAACAACTGATTGCGCGACTGAAAACCGTATTTTCGGCCCGAGCCGAAAATTCTGAAACCGAGCGAACAATTTTCATCAAGGCACCGCCGTCGCTCGAATACGGCAACGTGGTAAAGGTGATCGACGCGGTAAAGATTGCCGGTGCGCATCCGGTCAGCTTGCAGATAGATAATCTAAAATAGCTCGTGCGGCGCACGCCATTGTGCTTTCGCGGGCAATGCGTCTTATGCCGCTCCGCACTGCCAAAACCTATTTTCGGCCTTCATAATTTGTGCTATAATTTAGTTTGTAAAAAGTCGTGAACGCCTCTTCACGGCTTCACTTCTGCCTCCCCTTCCAGCACAAGGCGAATGGTGAATTACTACGAGATTTTGAAAGTATCACCAAAGGCCACGAGAGCCGAGATCAAATCGGCCTATCGCGGTCTGGCGCGAAAGCTGCATCCCGACAAAAATCACGGCTCCGAAGAGACCGCACGCGCGTTCGCCTCGATCGCCGAAGCTTGGGAAATCCTCGGTAACCCAAAGGAACGGGCCGAATACGATAGCCGACTTCTAGAGGTCAGCTATAACGGACATCTCAACGGCAACTCGGTTTTCGCCTCTTCAAACAGTCACGCCCGGCGTTGGCGACAGCTCGTTTACGAGCACCGCTACAACGAGATCATCGACCGCATGATCGAGGAAGAACGTCGGGAATCGATGGATTTACAAAAGATCATTTTTCCGACCGTTGCGCTTTTCGTTTCAACTCTGGCCGTCGCCGTTTTTAAGCCACAGATTTTTGCTAATTCGGCAATTATCGGCAAGATTGTCGTCATTTCCCTTTTCGTGGCCGGCCTGATTCACCTTTGGGGCCGTATCTGCGAGGGGCTCGAACGCTTTACATACAATCTTGGCGATATCCACGATTCGATTCTCGAAAACGCCGATTCTCCCTCAAAGCCTTATTCTCGCATTTTCGCCGGCAGCTTTTTGCTCGTTGGCGTCGTCGCGAGTTTTTTAGTCGGTCTGCTGATCGGCAATTTCATGGATTTGGCCTCGGCAAACGCCTCTGCGATTTTCTCGCGAAATCTGCAACCCGAGTTGATATTTTATCCGCCGATTTTCGTGATGATCGTCGACGCCGTGCACAGTTTCGCGTCGCAGGTCGAGGGCTAGCAGACGGTCAACTTCGAAATTTGTTCCCTCGCTCTCTTGACATGGCTTCAACCTGCCGCTAAGATTGATAGTTTCTTTATCTGCGAGTTACGCAACTTAAAGACTTTAAATAATGGCAAATCATAAATCGGCCGAAAAGCGGGTCCGTCAAACCGAAAAACGCAACCAGACAAACCGCTCAAACCGTAGCAAGGTGAGGACGCAGATCAAGAAACTGCGCTCGGCTATAACTGCAAGCGATAAAGCTCAGGGCGTCGAGCTGATCAGTCCAACCGTATCGGTGATCGACAAGGCTGTAAATAAAGGCCTGATACACAAAAATACAGCCGCTCGACATAAGTCGAGGTTGACAAAACACGTAGCCGGCCTCGGCTAAAATCTTTCCCTGGAATCCTTTTTCTCCTTTGATCATAGGAAGCGGTCGCTTAACGAGGCCGCTTTCCTTTTTTTTGATTTTCCACTTCGTTTGTTAGAATCGCCTGCAATTTTCCTCCTCGAACCGCCGGCATGCCGCATCGAACAAAAAGTTATCGTTACTACGACCTTTTAATGGGCGGTTTCGTGGCCGTTCTTTTGTGCTCGAATCTGATCGGCGTTCACAAAGTTTCCTATATCGACCTGCCCTTCTACGGCCAATACATCTACGGCGCGGGCGTGCTATTTTTTCCGATAAGCTATCTTTTTGGCGATATCCTGACCGAGGTTTACGGATACGCGCGGTCTCGCCGAGTAGTGTGGACCGGCTTCGGCGCGCTTATCTTCGCGTCGCTCATGTCTCTGGCCGTCATTTCGCTTCCGCCATCGCCGACGATGCCCGCCGAACAGCAGGCAGCCGTTAATTTTATCTTCGGCCCAACCGTTCGCATCACAATCGCATCGCTGTTCGCCTTTTGGGCAGGCGAGTTTGTGAACTCGTTTGTGCTGGCGAAGATGAAGTTGCTAACCGACGGTAAATTTCTTTGGTCGCGCACGATCGGTTCGACGTTTGCCGGTGAGGCAGTCGACAGTCTGATTTTTTACCCGCTTGCCTTTCTCGGCACTTGGCCGACCGACCAGGTTATAAGCGTGCTTATCGGAAATTATTTTATAAAGGTATTGTGGGAAGTTCTTGCGACGCCGTTCACCTACATTATCGTGAACTATCTAAAACGAGCTGAGAACGAGGATTATTACGATCGCGACACAGACTTTAATCCGTTCACGCTCAAAACTTAGCAAGCGGTTAGACGTGGTAGACCATTGTCGTTCGACGGTTGTTTCTTCTTGGCAAAAAACCCGACGACTGCACCGATTCCCGCTCCGTAGAGCA
>JBHENZ010000049.1:0-10468 GCA_046261815.1 Pyrinomonadaceae bacterium
ACACAACCCGCGTCCGATTCTGAAATCTGTACCGCTTGGAGCTGACTGTCAAAATGTAGGTGTGACCAACCGGCAAGTCGTCAAAAGAGTAGTAGCCGAACGGGTTGGTAAGTGCTCGCTTAGGTTCATCGAGCGATCCACCTTCGATAATAATCGCAGCACGATATATGCCTTGACCACCGACGGTTATGACGCGGCCCCCAAGCGACGCCGGTGCCGAGCTTGTCATAACCTCATCAGCTCCAATGTCCGGAGCTAGCCCAACAGGCCGGCCGTCGCCGTCGATATCATCTACAACTCCGGCTATATTGGTGCCGACGTTTACATTAGGCGAACTGAGGGGAATATGAAGGTCGGCGGTGTTTGAAACGTATTGCGGGTCGTCCTGAATCGAATTATTGTCCTGTGGCGTGGTCAGTGCCGCTTTCCAATTGGCCAGCGTCTGAAATTCTGTAGTCGTCGTTTTTCCCGAGCCGCTGCCGAGGCCGCCGGTTCTCATCTGTGTGTTTGCCTGATTGATATAGTAATTGTTGAAATTTAACCCGCCTGTGCCAAAAGGGTAGGCCGCCGAGTTTAGTGTGATGGCATAGAAATGGACCTCCGAATCATTCGAATTTACGTCCATGTAAATGCTGTTGTTCTGGATGACAAAGTTTGCGTTGTTGGTACCATTCGCACCCGGGATACGCATCGCGTTTCCATATACCGAACCACTTTGTGCTGACCCGGGATCAATGTCTCCGGTAATACTGATTGAATTGAATACGACTTTATCGCCGTTTCCGCCCGCGATTCCTATGCCACAGAGCTGCTCGCCGGTTGTGCCGTTGGCACGCACATTGAAAACAAAGTTGTTGGCAACGAGATTGTTAGTAGCACCGCCGCCCTGCGTCGTAGCCAACTTGATACCGACAGCTGACGACGTCTTTTCTTCGACAATATCTCGCACAACATTTTTTGTGACTGAATAACTCGCAGATGTCAGAGTTTGTGTATCGGTCGCACTCCAAGATTCGGTTCCGATCGCGATCCCAGCTCGGTCGGCACTGCTACAAGACTGCGAAGCGAGGCAACCGACAAATTGAACAAGGTTGCGCGAAACGGTCGCCCCGGTGTCGGCCTGCATAAAAATACCGGTTTTTCCGATTTGATCTGGGCCGAACGCCGTCGGACCGATGATGTTATCAGTCACGACAGGATTGATGTTAAGGTTCGTGGTGGTGCCACGCGTGACGATTCCATAACGTACTTTGACGATATGGTTGAAGATAAACTGATTGTTATCGTTTTCGAAACCATTCGAAGTCGTGCTGATTGCCGCTCCGCTCATTAGGATGCCGAACGTAACCTGCGACCCGGTCGAGGCATCAGCCCCGCATGCGATTTCCAGATTTCGTATCACGTTATTGGATGCGCCATCGGGCACCGTCCCACTCGATAACCATATCGCGACGGTATTTCCTCCGTTGAGGTTGTTGCGGACGGTTAAATCACGCCCGGTTCCGGTACCGCCAATTCTCCCGTCAATCGTCACCTTATCGGCGCCGTTCAACTTGATGACCGCACCGCTGATCGAGCCTTGAACGGTGACTACAGCGGTCGGCCGCACGGTCAAAGACGTCCAGCCTCCGGCATTTAATTCAGCAGTGGAGCCCTCCGTTATATTGGCGGATATCTCTACAAGAATGTTATTTCCGCTTTGAGATGCAGAGTTAATTGTGAAGAATGCGGACGTAAGATCGACGTAGGTGCCATCCGCACCAGTAGATCCGCTAACAGTCACCTGCGCCGGTGCGAAAATGCTGCAGGCGATTAATAGAAACAATGAAGCGAGGAAAGCGCCAGGAATACTTTTCATTATAGCCTCCAAATCAACCGGAATTCGGGATGCTCTCACCTGCACGTTCGCTCGCTTGCAGAGTTTAAGAGGATGCCACGGCGACGAGATACATTCCAGATCGTGATCGATTATTTTCTTTTCTAAATTTGCGACCGTGATGCGAGACCTTTTTGAGGACGATGGGCCGCAAGTTGTGAAATCTGAAAAGCAGTATAGATGAATGATTCGTTTTGTCAACACCGATCGCGAGAAGGTTGTTTCCTAAAGGTTGCCTACCGGACGCCGGCAAGCTATTTTCCAGCAGCAAGCTGCAGGCGTGCGGTGGCGGTTTCGAGTTGGTCGCGGAGGTGTTCGATTCCGTCGAACGGTTGATTGACGGCCAAGGCGAGACTTTTCTCGGCCGCTTCGAGGTCGGAGCGTGCGGCGACGGCATCAATCTCGGAGGCTGTCTCGGCCCAATTGGCCAGCACGGACACTTTGTTGTCTGAAACTTCGAGAAAGCCGCCGGAGACGACATGGCGTTCGACGTTTCCGCCGCTGGTGATCGTGAGCACACCGGCTTTGAGGGACGAAACGAGCGGTGCGTGATTTGTAAGTATCTGAGCTTCGCCCGATGCCGTCGGCACGGTGACCGAATCTATTTCGGCATCGAAAACCTTACGTTCGGGGGTAACTATTTCTAGTTTCAACATTCCCTTTTAATCCCTCGTCCCAAGTCCTGAAGGTCTAAGTCTATGAAGTCTTGTGGTACAAGACCTGGGACTTGAGACTATGAAAACTTGTGTCTGATTTCTACGCTCCCGCAGCCATCTTCGTGGCTTTCTCGCGAGCCTGCTCCATGGTGCCGACCATGTAGAACGCTTGCTCAGGCATGTCGTCGCAGTTGCCGTCGATAATCTCGCGAAAGCCCTTGATTGTATCTTCGATCTTGACGTATTCACCCGGAATATTCGTGAATTTTTCGCCGACGAAAAACGGCTGCGAGAAAAATCGCTGCACTTTGCGGGCACGAGCCACAGTCAGCTTGTCGTCCTCGGATAGTTCGTCCAGTCCCAAGATCGCGATAATGTCCTGCAAGTCCTTGTACCGCTGTAAAATTTGCTTGATCGACTGGGCCGTATTGTAATGCTCGTCACCCACGATCTGCGGATCCAAGATTCGCGAGTTTGACGCAAGCGGATCGACCGCCGGATAGATTCCCAGCTCGACGATCTGCCTGGACAACGCAGTGACGGCGTCGAGGTGAGCAAAGGTCGTCGCCGGCGCAGGATCGGTGTAATCGTCGGCCGGAACGTAAACGGCCTGAATCGACGTGATCGCACCGGTTTTGGTCGAGGTGATGCGTTCCTGCATTTCGCCCATTTCACTGGCGAGATTTGGTTGATAACCCACGGCCGAGGGCATACGTCCCAACAGTGCGGACACTTCCGAACCGGCCTGCGTGAACCGGAAAATGTTATCGACGAAAAACAGAACGTCGTTACCCTGATCACGGAAATATTCGGCGACGGTAAGCCCGGTAAGTGCGACGCGTAGTCGGGCTCCTGGAGGCTCGGTCATCTGGCCGAAGATCAGTGCCACTTTTGAATCGCCGAGTTTCGACCGGTCGACCTTCGTCAGATCGAATTCGCCCGTGCCCTCAAAATCGTGCATGAATTGTTCGCCATAGGCGATAACCCCCGATTCGACAAATTCGCGGAGCAGGTCGTTTCCTTCATGCGTGCGTTCGCCGACGCCGGCAAAGACCGAGTAGCCCGAGTGGGCCTTGGCCACGTTGTTGATCAATTCCTGAATCAGCACGGTCTTGCCGACCCCGGCACCGCCGAAAAGACCGATCTTTCCGCCGCGAAGAAACGGCTGAATGAGGTCGATAACCTTAATGCCCGTCTCGAACATTTCAAGCTGCGTCGACTGCTCGTCGAAGGAAGGTGCATGGCGGTGAATTCCGTATTTCGTCTCGGACGTAATGTCGCCCAGCTCGTCCACGGATTCGCCAATCACGTTCATGACGCGTCCTAATGTCGGCACGCCGACCGGCACCGTGATCGGGCCGCCCGTATCGATCACCTTCATTCCGCGAACCATGCCGTCGGTCGGCAACATCGAGACGGCACGCACGCGACCCTCGCCTAAGTGTTGTTGCACCTCAGCGACTACATCGACTTTGGATTCGACATCGAATCCGTCGGATGTGATGCGGAGTGCCTGATAAATCGGCGGGAGATAATTCTTAAACTCAACGTCGACGACCGGCCCGATTATCTGCACGACCTTGCCGATTTGCTGACCGCTGTCACCATTATTAGTGGCCATCTTCTGTTATTAAATTGCTCCTGTGATAGATACGAAAGTTAGTAGATGCGAAAATGCAAAGTTTCAGAAAGAAGTTAGAATATCATAGACAAATTGGCGTTCGCAAAGAGGCACGGCGCCAGACTTAGTGGTAATAGTTCATCCATATGTGGGTGCTTTTATCTTAGCCTGCCGTCGTTTCACCACCGAGCAGGGTCAGCACTTCGCCGGTGATGTAGCTCGAATCTGCGTGCGACGCGAAGAATACGAAGGCCGGGGCGATCTCTTCAGGCTGGGCCGGCGGTTTCATCGGCGTGTCAGCACCGTGCTTGGCCACTTCGGGCGGATCCTTGTCGACAACGTTGAGCGGCGTCCAGACAGGCCCCGGAGCGACGCAGTTAACACGAATTCCCTTTTCGACCAATTGCTGGGCAAGAGATTTCGTAAAGGCGTGGATCGCTCCCTTGGTTGCTGAGTAGTCGAGAAGTTCTTTACTGCCCTCGAGCCCCGTAATCGAGCCGCAGTTGACGATCGCGCCGCCTTTCGGAATATGTTTGACGGCGGCCTTGGCCATGTAAAAATAGCCGAAAATATTTGTTCGAAAGGTTTTCTCGAATTGCTCATCGCTAATGCCGTCGATTGAATCTTGGTGCTGTTGAAAAGCGGCATTATTGACGAGAATATCGAGGCGGCCGAGTTCTTTGGCTGATTTCTCCACGGCCTCGCGGCAGAACTTTGCATCAGTAACATCACCAGAAATTAATAGGCACTTCTGACCTTCGTTCTCGACCGCCGTTTTCGTCTCTTCCGCATCGATCTGCTCCTCCGGCAGAAAAACAATAGCCACATCGGCACCTTCGCGAGCGTATAAAACCGCGACAGAACGCCCGATGCCCGAATCCCCACCAGTGACCAATGCAACCTTCCCTTTTAGCTTTTCAGAGCCGTTATAATTCGGTGCCAAATATTGAGGACGCGGATCGATCTCGGCTTCAATTCCGGGCCGGCGCTGATGTTGTTCGGGCAACGGATTCTTCGGCCTACCACCTTCCTGTTGGATGTCTGCTTTTCGTCCGCTGTCAACTGATTTGTCTTTATTCACTACATTTTCCGTCCGCGTTTCTGCTTTTTGCTGTTTTGCCATGATCTTGGTCCACCTCCTCTACTTTGTTTTATGCTTTCTTTATACAAGGGTCGCCTAAATACAAGGGTCGCCTAAAAATTCGCTAATCCAAGTTTCTCCCAAAAGAAAAAGGAAAGCCGCTGATCGCACTTTCCTTGTTTTTCTGTTGGAGACTCCCCGGGCAGTTCAGTTTATTTACTTCTTATTTACTCGACTTCTTGCGACCTGAACCGCTCATCTTGCCGCCGCCATCCTGTTTATTTACAGTCGCCCAAGCTCGCTTTTCCGCCTCTTCGCTTGAAACGCCGCGATTTTCGTAACCTTTTTCGATATGCTCCGCCTGGCGTTTTTGTTTGTCAGTGTACTTGTCCTTATCACCCCGAGGCATTCGTTTTATCACCTCCCGAACTAAAAAATTGCTGCCGCGCGGCTCACATGGGAGCGGCGTGCGCGATAATAAATGTTACGTGCCCGATTACAGATATCATTTGGCGTTTCGCTATGCACCTCGCGTCTATTCACCCGCACGATCACATCGCCGGCGACATTTTTCATCACCTGCAAATCCGCTTGCGGTAACTCATTTCTTGTCATCCGCGATGCCTCGTAAATAAAATTCGTGAGCATTGTCCGATCCTCCCCGTTCTAATTTCGCACATGTAGGGCGTGACTGATCGTAAAGAACGCAACCGTTGTGCCACAAGTTTCGCCAGACCGACCTGACCTAACTAGGTTTCGTTGACAGCGATTTGCAGTTTTAGTAGCCTCATCCTTAAGCGAAACTGCTGCTCGAGATTGATCTAATTGGCGAATTTGCGAAAACTAGAATTACCTCCTCAGGGCCTTAATACGCTGTTCGGCGTTCAGGACCAAAACATCAAATACCTTGAAACTCTTCTTGACGTGTCTATCGGCGCTCGCGGCAATGAATTGCTGATTGACGGCGATCCAAAAGACATTCGGACAGTTGAGCAAATCCTTGGGGATTTCGGCCATCTCTTTGATGAAGGCAATACGTTTACCGACAAGGAATTGCGGGATGCGTTCAAACAGATCGCGGACGATCGCTCGTACTCACTTCGCGACCATTTTTTAAAGGCCCGCTTCAATCCATCAGGCAAGAAGCAAGTCGCCCCGAAAACCGCAAACCAGAGAAAATATCTTGAAGCCATCGCCTCCAACGATTTGGTTTTCGGGATCGGCGTGGCCGGCACGGGAAAGAGCTTCCTAGCCGTGGCGATGGCCGTCGATGCATTGTTTAAAAAGCAGGTCAGCCGAATTATTCTCACTCGTCCCGCCGTCGAGGCCGGCGAGCGTCTCGGTTTTCTGCCGGGTGATTTGCAGGACAAGGTCGACCCGTATCTAAGACCGCTCTACGACGCGCTTTTCGATCTGGTCGAGGCGGAACGCGTAACGAAGATGCTCGAAAAACGCATCATCGAAATCGCACCGCTTGCCTTTATGCGTGGCCGAACGCTGGCAGATGCTTTTATCATCCTCGACGAAGCTCAAAACACGACGAGCGAACAGATGAAAATGTTCCTAACCCGCATCGGTTTCGGCTCGAAGGCTGTCGTCACCGGCGACAAAACACAAATCGATCTTCCTCGCGGCCAACGCAGCGGCCTCCGCGAGGCGGAAGATGTGCTTAAAGATATCGACGCCATCGAGTTTGTTTATTTCAACGAGAAGGACGTAGTCAGACACAAACTCGTGCAGTTGATCGTGCAAGCTTACGACAAGCATTCAGTCGAGCGAGACGAGGATCGATGAAGGTCAAGGAAATCATCCGAATATTTGGGAAAGATGGCTGGAAACTTGAAGGACTCCGAGACGATGGCGTCGCGATTCCGTCCCCTCACTCGAATGTCATATACGTCGAGGTTCCTGCCGCATGATCGCTCCGACGGTCGTCAATTTGCAGCGAAAACATCAGGTCGACACCGACGAGATGCGCCGATTTGCTGCCGCCGCCGTAAAAGATCACGTCGGCGAAAGTACTAGCAAAGCCTTCTCCGTCGCCTTCATTTCCGATCGGCGCATGACGGAGCTCAACAACCTCTTTCGCGGCAAAAACTCGACTACCGATGTACTCTCTTTTCCGAACGTACCTGACGAATTCGAACTCGACAAAAGCAATCTCGGCGACATCGCTATCTCCGTCGAGCAGGCTAAACGCCAAGCGGAAGAAAACGGCTTGACGCTCGAGAACGAGCTAAAACAATTGATACTGCATGGCCTGCTGCATCTCTGCGGATTTGACCATGAAACTGACAACGGAGAAATGAACACCCACGAGCTGAAGCTACGTGAAAAGTTGAAAATCTAGCCAAATAGTTCACAGATAAATATGAGAGAGGAATTGCCTTCGTCCCCGGCGCGCTCTGTGAACTCTGTGGCAAAATCACGAGAATGACCAACAACAAAAAAACCGCCGATCCGTGCGTAATGGTGATTTTCGGAGCGACTGGCGATCTGACCAAACGTAAGCTTTTCCCAGCCCTTTACAATCTTGCAAAAGACAAGTTCTTGCCCGAAAATTTCGCCGTCGTCGGTGTTGGTCGGCAGGAGCTGGAAACCGACGCGTTTCGCCGCGATATAGTCGGCAATCTGCGCGAATTCGTTACAAATGGGGTCACCGACGATTTGATGGAATGGTTTACAGAGCGGACTTATTATACCGGCGGCGATTTCGACAATGATAAGAAGCTTTTCGGCGACTTGAAGCAAATGCTGGTCGACGTTTGTGGGGAACACAAAATCCCGGAAAATTTCTTTTACTACATGGCTATTCCGCCGGACCTTTTTGCAAACGTCGCTAAAAAGGTCGTGAAGAATGGGCTTGGCCGCGAAGAAAATGGCCATTGGCGACGGTTTATCTTCGAAAAGCCCTTCGGCCGCGATCTTGCCTCGGCGAAAAAGCTAAATGCTGATCTGCTGGCGATATTGAAAGAGAAACAAATCTATCGAATCGACCATTACCTGGGTAAAGAGACGGTGCAGAACATACTGGTGTTTCGATTCGGCAATAGTATTTTTGAACCAGTATGGAATCGAAATTACGTCGATCACGTTCAAATAACGGTCGCGGAAAAGCTCGGTGTCGAGCAACGTGGCGGTTACTACGATTCGGCCGGCGCATTACGCGACATGGTGCCGAACCACATCTTTCAACTCGTAACCTTAACAGCCATGGAGCCACCTGTTTCTTTTGACCCCGATGCCGTTCGCAACGAACAGGCGAAGATACTTGCTGCGATCCAGCAGTTTTCCCCGGAGGACGCTCTTCACTTGGCGGTTCGGGGTCAATACGACGAGGGCAAGATCGATAGTACTAAGGTCGCCAACTACCGCAGCGAAGAAACAATTCCTGCGAATTCGAATACGGAAACGTTTGCCGCACTGAAGCTTGCAATCGACAATTGGCGATGGGCCGACGTGCCCTTCTATCTGCGAACCGGCAAACGCATGACCGAAAAGCACACGAGCATAATAGTTCAGTTCAAAAAGGCTCCGTTCATGCTCTTTCGCAATACGCCGGTGGAAAGGCTGCGAACCAACCGAATCGAAATCCACATTCAGCCGGACGAGGGCATCACGTTGCACTTCGGCGCAAAAATTCCCGGCCCGATCGTCAATATGGGGCCGGTTGATATGGATTTTAATTACGTCGAGCATTTTGGCGAGCAAATCTCGACCGGATACGAGCGCTTGCTCTTCGACTGCATGATCGGAGACGCGACACTTTTCCAACGTGCCGATATGGTCGAGGCGAGTTGGCAGATCGTCACGCCAATTCTCGATGTGTGGAAGGCAGTTCCCGCGCGAGATTTTCCAAACTATCAGGCCGGAAGTTGGGGGCCGAAAGAAGCAGACGACCTGATGGAGCATGATGGTCGCCTCTGGAAAAATCCGGTTTACGAATGACGATGCCGGAAATATTCGTTCACAAAGACCTCAATGAACTGAGCTCGCACGCGGCAGAGTTATTTATTGAAATCGCGAAGCGATCAATCCATTCTCGAGGTCGTTTCGCCGTTGCGCTTTCCGGCGGATCGACTCCAAAATCTCTCTACGCTCTGCTCGTTGCCGACTTCGCTGCAGCGATCGATTGGAATAAAGTACTTTTTTTCTTCGGCGATGAAAGAAATGTCCGGCCAAATGCGAACGAGAGCAATTACAAAATGGCGAATGAGACCGTTTTTACGCCTCTCAACATCGCAGACAAAAATGTAAATAGGTGGCGAACCGAGATCGAGAATCCTGATGCCGTCGCGGCCGATTACGCCGGCAGAGTGCGAAAAACGTTTGACCAGGAACCACGGTTCGATCTCATACTGCTAGGACTTGGGTCTGACGTGCACACTGCCTCGCTGTTTCCGCACACCGCTGCATTGACCGAACTCAAACTTCCGGCGGTTGCGAACTGGGTGCCCAAACTGAACAGCTTTCGCTTCACGTTAACGTTTCCATTGATCAACGAAGCCGAAAATATTGTCTTCCTGGTCACCGGCGAAGACAAGGCCGCGGCCGTGAAACACGTCTTTGAAGGTAAGTATTACCCTAACGAATATCCTGCACAGTCTGTAAACCCCAACGAAGGTCGATTGTATTGGCTGCTCGACAAAATGGCAGCGGGAAGGCTAGAGAAATTTGATTCAGAGCCTGTTTCAAAAGATATTTGCCTTTCGGCCGAAGACTGATAACATCTAGTCTGATTGACGTATGGCAATCGAGATCGCCGTCGGCGCTTTCATACTTCTCGTCCTACTTTTACTCGCAACGTTTGATATGGCGTACTCGCGGCTGTCGGACGTAGGCTTGCGAAAACTTGTTGCCGAAACCGACGAAGCCGAGCGATCGCGCTCGACCGATTTTTTACGTGAGATTCTCGAAAACCGCCCGCGCTTTCGTCTCGCACTCTCGTCGACCATACAAATACTGCTTGTCGCCTTCACGCTTGTCGTCGTTATAGTCGTAATCCGCTACACCTTAGATCGCACATCACTTGTCGTGATGACGCTGTCGATCGCCCTGGCCGCAACGGTTGTTTTCCGGCAGATCCTGCCGCGCCTTGTAGTCCGCAACAACGCCGAACAAAAATTGCTTTTTCTCTTGCCTGTCGTGCGGCCTTTGTATCTGCTTACCGCGACCTTCGCCCAGCCGATCGGCCAAACAAATAAATTCAAGGACCTTCAAAAACTTGAAGGTAC
>JBHENZ010000050.1:0-3935 GCA_046261815.1 Pyrinomonadaceae bacterium
ACTCACAACTTCCCAGAATGGGTTTTGTTCGACGATTATTTTTATTACGCTCGCGACATCGTCAGCTTTGGCGATCCATTAACCGTCGAGAATTTACGCGCCGCCTACCGTAAGGGCATTTTCCCGTGGTACATGGATGGCGTGCCGTTGCCGTGGTATTGCCCGGAACGGCGCGCCGTTCTGGATTTCAAAAATCTCCACATCCCGCGCAGTCTCGAGAAAGAAAGGCGCAGATCGAATATAAAATTCACTATCGACAAGAATTTCGCAAGTGTGATCGCCGCGTGCTCGCGTGCGAACCGAGCCGGCAAGCGCGGCACATGGATCACGCCTGATTTCGTCGAAGCCTACACAAATCTGCACCTCGCCGGCATGGCCCACAGCGTCGAAGCGTGGGACGCCTCCGGCAGTCTTGTCGGCGGCCTCTACGGCGTCGATTGCGGCGGCGTCTTTGCCGGTGAATCAATGTTCCATCTAGTGCCAAACGCCTCCAAGCTCGCGCTTATTTACCTCATCGAACACCTCAAGGCGAGCGGCTCCGATTGGCTCGACGTCCAAGTGATGACGCCGCATCTTCAAAATCTCGGCGCAGAAGAGATCAGCCGCAAGCGGTTTTTGCAGAAGCTAAAGGAGACGCAGAAGCTGGATTTGAACCTATTCTGAAATAGAGCTGCGGCTTCCGCACCCCGCAATCAAATCATGCCTCATCGCTAACGAAAAAATATCCAACCAGGTCAAAAGGTCGCCATCGTGCTCAAGCAGGACAAGCGCACCGGCAAACAAACCGTCGGTGTCGTAAAAGACCTGCTGACAAATTCCACGTTTCATCCTCATGGAATAAAAGTGCGACTCATGGACGGACAGGTTGGACGGGTTCAATCGGTGCTAGAGGACGAGAAAGAATATTGCTAGCCATCGATTTAGTTTATATTTAACGCATTATGAAATCCCGCAGATTTTTAACGTCCAAAATTCTTTTTCTCTTTGTCGCCCTTTTTATCCAGTCGCTGGTTCTCGCACAGCGGCCCGGGGTATATAAGTATTTGCCGCCTGAAAAGCTGAAAGACGGCATTCGGACCGGGACGCTGAAAGACGCCCGACTCGACGAAGCTAAGATCCTCGCCGGAACGAATGAAATTCTTAAAGGAACATATCCGAATATCCATAGCGTTCTGATATTTCGTAAAGGCAAGCTAGTATTTGAAGAGTACTTTACAGGCGAGGACGTGGAGCGTGGCGTGGGCCCGATGGGTGTCGTGAAACATACGCGTGACACGCTGCACGACATGCGAAGCGTCACAAAAAGCGTCGTCGCGGCTGCCGTGCTCATCGCTCATTCGCAAGGAAAAATAAAAAGTCTCGATAAGCCAATATTCGAGTTCTTTCCGGAATATTCGCGATACGCCGAAGGCGATAAAAAGAACATTACGGTGAGGCACGCCCTTTCGATGAGCGCCGGATTGGACTGGAACGAGCGAATCTCTTACGCCGACCCCGCAAACAGCGAAATACAAATGGAACGTGCAGCGAACCCCTTCGAGTATGTACTCAGCCAAAAGCTGGTAGAGAAACCCGGAACTGTTTTTAATTACAGCGGCGGACTGTCGCAACTGCTTGCGGAGATCGTAAAAAGAACGACCGGCTCGGACATTGCCGTTTTTACAGAAAAGAGTTTGTTTGGACCGCTGGGAATCAGTAAGTTCAAATGGGTAAGGATGAGGAACGGCCCTCCCGCGGCCGCATCAGGGCTTCGGATGCGTTCTCGGGACATGGCAAAGGTCGGACTGCTTTTGGTCAATAAAGGCAGATGGAACGGCAAACAGATCATTCCCGAGAAACTGGTGGATGAAGCCATGGCGGAGCATGTAAAGGTCGAGCCTGAAGGCAACACAAAAGAAGGCGATATGTTGAGCTACGGATACCAAGTATGGCGGCCTTCATTCTTGCTCAATGGCGACCGAATCCTGCTTATCGAGTTCAGCGGTAACGGTGGACAAAAGGTACAAATGGATAGGGCAAATCAACTGATGGTCGTAGTCACGGCAGGTAACTATAACAAGCGTGGTCTGAAAAAATCATCTTTCCATATTTACGGAGACATTGTTTATCCCGCACTGCTCGATCGAAAAGTTGCTCGACAAAAACGTGTAAAGGCGAAGGGAATTTAAAGCCGTCGTTGAAAATGACAAACACCCGGTCCTAACTGTATCACTGTGGCCAATACTTTTTTGATCTACGGCGCGAATGGATACACCGGCGAGCTGATCACGCGGTATGCGGTCGAACGTGGATTGCGGCCGGTGATCGCCGGGCGAAATGCGGGTAAGATTGGCGAGCTCGCAAAACGGCACGATCTCGATTACCGAAGGTTTTCGCTTGATGATCGCGTTGCGCTCGATGCGGCGCTGCACGACGTCGATTTTGTTCTGCATTGCGCGGGGCCGTTTTCGTTGACGAGCGGGCCGATGGTCGAGGCCTGCCTGCGAAACAAAAAGCATTACCTCGACATCACGGGAGAAATCGCTGTCTTCGAACGGATGGCCGCACTCGACTCTCGTGCAAAAGAGGCCGGGATTATGATAATGCCCGGCGTTGGTTTCGATGTCGTGCCGAGCGATTGTCTCGCACTCCATCTTAAAAATCGCCTGCCCTCGGCGACACATCTTACGCTTGCGTTTTATGGCATGGGCCGTATGTCGCACGGAACGCAGGCGACGATGACGATGAACGTAGGCAAGGGCGGAGCGATCCGCAAAGACGGCAAGATAACAGGCGTTCCCGCCGCCTGGAAAACCCGCGAAATTGATTTCGGTGACGGTGTAGTCAAAACCGGCGTAACCATCCCGTGGGGCGATGTAGCGACGGCATTTTATTCAACCGGAATCCCAAACATCGAAGTCTACACCGTCGTCCCCGCGTCTGCCCTAAAACTAATGAAGCTTAGCCGCTATCTCGGGCCGCTTCTCGCCACAGCTCCGATCCAAAAAATTCTCCAAAAACAAATCCCACCCGGCGGCCCGTCCGACGAGCAGCGCGCAAAAGGCAAATCTTTTCTCTGGGGCGAGGCCCTTGACGAACAAGGCAATCGCGTCGAATCCCGCCTCCAAACCCCCGAAGGCTACACCCTAACCGCCCTCACCGCCCTCAACATTGCGCAAAAAATCCTCGACGGAAACTTCACCCCCGGCTTCCAAACCCCCGCTAAAGCGTATGGTCCGGATCTTATGTTTGAAATCGCCGGCACAGCATTTCAATACGTCGACTATGCCCGGAATCTTAAAGAATAAAAACGGAATAAAAAAAGAACGACGGACTGGTCGGTTCTGGGTTAGAATATCGCTTAAGAATTTTTTCTTGATAGATCCCTCCGGGAGATGGTTCGGCCACTTACATGTCAGTAGGCGACGAGCATTCTCTCCAGTCCAGCGAAACCGAAAAAGGAAGGCTTATGTATATTAGATTAGCGAATGTCGTTGTCGTGTCGTTTCTATTGTTTGCCGCCGTATCGAACGCACAGTCGCGCGCAGGCGGCCCGAAGTTTTCCGATTGGGCGCCTGTGGAGCACCTTCCGCCGCCGATCAATTCAGAATTCGACGATCATGCCGCCATTTTGTCGAAGGACGAGAAAACCATGTACTTCACCTCGAATCGGACCGGTTCGGTTGGCGGTAGCGAAGACATCTGGGTCTCGACCCGAAAAACAAGGAATTCCCCGTGGCGAACACCGGTGAATCTGGGACTGACAATAAACACGCCTGCAATGGAGCGTGTTCGATCCTTTACGGCAGATGGCCGAGTTTTGCTCTTCCAGAGCGACCGGGGAGGCGGCCTTGGACTCACCGATATTTGGGCCGTCGTCAGAACGCACACGAATGATGAATTTGATTGGAGTGAACCGGTAAATCTCGGTTCGGCTATAAATACGGCTTCTGCCG
>JBHENZ010000051.1:0-7610 GCA_046261815.1 Pyrinomonadaceae bacterium
GTATTTAAACCGCCCGTCGAGGTATCAAGGTAAAAATAAAAAATCGGTGAGGTCGTGGCGATTTGCAAAGCCGCCTTGTTTCCCGGCAGATTGGCCTTGGTTTTCATCTTGCCGAGACCGAACGGCGTGAAGGCGGCCGTAACGGCACCGCCCGTGCGGTTTTGGGCCGAGACGTTCGGCTGCAGCTGGGTCATTTTCCGCTGGCCGTTTTTCTCTTCGTACAGATAAATTCCGTAACCGTGTTTCGTGGCCGGATCGTTCGGGTCCCCGGCAGGGGCCGCGGCAGTCATCGCGCCGACAGGCGCGCCGCCGCTTTTGGCTTCGAGCATCGCGGCGACAATGTCATCGCTCACGCCCGTCTTTTTCAGTTTGATTAGGGCGTCGGTCGAAAGGTCGAATTTTGATTTCGACGTGCGAATTTTGCCGATCACGACCGGCGCGGCAAGTCCCGCTTTTGTCAGCGAGATTACCTGCTCATTGGTCATTATCTCTTCCTGCGCGTGTGCGGGGACGGCGACCATGCCGAATACGAGGCATGCCATTGTGACGTAAAGCAGCTTCTTCATTTTTGTAATTTCCTCCGAAAAATATCGATAAACGCCCGCCTTGTTTATTTATTTTTTCTCGCGATTCGTCCCCGTGTTCGTATTAACAGGTCGGGCCGGTGAATTCTAATCTTGAGTGAATAGACGGCGCCGGGACGCCGTTCGCTTGTAGGATAATATCCCAAGCCGTACGTTTTGCGAAGCTCTTCCGCGATTTGGTTGAAGGCAGATGTCAAATTCGTCGAGCTCACTTTGAAAACGCCGCCGCCCGATCGCTCGGTAATTTTGTCGAGGAACGCGACCGCCGCAGTGTAATCCTGCTCGCGCTCGCCTTTTTTTGGCGACGGCGCGTAGACGTACGGCCTATCGTTGTCGTCATAGCGAATCTCAGCATTATCGCGCCGCGATTTTCTAACATCGTCAAAAGTATCGTAGCGCAAGGCGTAGACGACCAGTTCGTCATCTCCAAACTCGCCAAGGATGTCGGCGGCGGTTCGGTGTTTGCTGCTCGTGTCGACGCCATCGCTAAGAACAACGACTGCCTTGCGTCCGGGAATCGCGCGAAGACGTTCTGATGCGGCTAGGCCGACTGCGTCATAAAGGCTCGTGCCGGAGCCGATGCGAGCGGCTTCGATGGCGAGCTTCAGAACGCGGCGATCATTTGTTGGCGTGCAAAGAATCTGTGGTTCCTCGTCAAACGTGACGACCATAACGCGGTCTTCGGGCCTGAGCTGCGCGATAAAGAGCATCGCAGCAGCTTGAATGTCGGCAAGCCGAAAAACCGTCGAATAGCTGACGTCGAGCAGAAGTGCAACGGTGAAAGGCTGATCGGCACTTGAAAAGTATGCGATCTCCTGCTGCTCGCCATTTTCAAAAACGCGGAAC
Source organism: Pyrinomonadaceae bacterium (assembly GCA_046261815.1). Lineage (GTDB taxonomy): Bacteria > Acidobacteriota > Blastocatellia > Pyrinomonadales > Pyrinomonadaceae > OLB17. Next base: position 1,431 of record JBHENZ010000051.1, read on the forward strand.
TCCGATTTTTTAAGATCGGTCGTCGGACGATTGTTTTGCGACGAGACCCGAATGGGCACAACGACCAAATCCGTTTGCACCTTAATCGCGTCATCGCCGTCTGAGGCATTCGATGTTGGGCGAGGCGCGGCGATTGTCGGACTCGAGACAATTTCCGTTGAGCTTTCCGAGTAGCCGGCGCCACGCCCCGACTGTGCTGCGACAAAAAGCGAAGGCGTCAGAATTAGGACAATGAGTGCGAGCTTGTGCACAGCCGTGCATTATATAGAGCAATTTCGCGGACGGCAAAGAAAATTCTTTTGTTTAGCCCCAGGCAGACAACGTTGTAAGCCGCTTCGAGATGTGCCGCGCAAGAGCTTTCGGCTAGGGAGCGCCACGATATCGTTTCACCGGCAGCGGGAACCGCACCCGTGCGTCGATCCCAAAACGCCGTAAACATAACGATGCGTAGTCGTCACAACTAAGCTGGCAAGATTTCATCAAACGTTCTTCTGATGTCGAGGCGGTGGAGCGTGAGTCGTTCGATTAGCTCGGAAGAGGATTTGATTTGTGAATGACGAAGTATTAGATCGATTACCGCCCGATTGCCCAAAGGCAGACGGCTTGAGCGGCCGGAGGTCAGGCGAAGCGCGTGATCGAGGCGGGAGAGAAATTCATATCCCGTGGTCAGTATTGTAAATTGTTCGTTGGTGAGCGAACCCCGATTGAACAGTTCGTTGAGCGTGGAGGGTGTCGAGCGATTGTCGTCGCGATCTAGTACGCGGTCGCGAAGCTGCAAAAAACGAACTGAAAAATAAATATCCAGCATTCCACCTGAGCCGAATTTTACGTCGATGTCGTTTGCTCGAGACCGCGCGACTCGATGTCGTTCGAGGGCGGTTCGGATCTTCCTCGTTTCGGCCGCGAGTTCGACATCTTGTATCTCGGTTGCGCGTGCGAAGATCGTATCTTGCACCTTGCCTGTTAAAGGTCCACCCAATTGCAAATCGCCTGCCGAGGCACGTAGCTTCACATACGCGAGCCATTCCCAGACAATGGCAATCGTTTGAAAATATTCGGCGAATGCGTTTGCGCCCGAGGCGATAGGCCCGTCGCTGCCATACGGTCTTAGCCGAAGATCGACGCGATACATCGAACCTTCGCGCGTAATTCCCGACAAGATGTTTACAAAGACTTCCGCCAGGCGGCCGGCGATCTCGCCAATCGATTTACCGGTTTTCGATTCGGCCGATTCGTCATAGACGATCACGACATCAAGGTCCGAATCGTAATCAAGCCCGCGGCTTCCTAACTTGCCGAGGCCGAGCACGGCGATGGGAAAATGTGCCGATTCGATGCCACGACGCGTCAACTCGCCCGCTGCAGCGTGGAGCGCCGTGTCGATTGTTGCCTCCGCAAGCGCGGACTGGGCCCGTTTTACGTCGCCCAGCGGAAGCGCGCATTCGAGGTCCGCTTTAACGATTCTTGCGAACTGCTCAAACCACGTTTCGCGAAATAAGTTAAGCAGTTTTCGAAAGTCGTTTGCGTTGTCACAGACTCGGCTAAACTCGTCGAGATAAAATTCACGGGTTGGCAATTGGTCGAGCGGCTGGGAGCGGTGAGGAGCAGCGTGCTTTTTCAAAAGATCGGCGTAACGCGGCGTTAGGGAAATAATGCCGGGCGAGATCGACGTCACGACGGCTGGTTTTTCAATTTCGGGATTGATAGATTCGGTCGATTTACGCAAGCTCGCGTGCGGATCGTTCGCTTTGCCAACATTATCGAAAACGCGCTCGAAAAGTTTTCTCACAGCCGTTGTGTGCGCTTTTAATTCGCGGTCGAACGTTTGAAGGTTTGCGCATTGCATTCGCGATGCGAACGTACTACGTCGACTTCCGTCGGTCGGCACGGAATGCGTTTGCAGGCCGTGCTCCATCTGAAGCAGGTGCTCGAGCCGTCGCAAAAACCGATACGCATCATAGAGTTGATTAAATTCGTCTTCGGACAAATAGCCGTGTTCGTTCAGCCGCGAAAGACTAATAAGCGTATGGGGTGCTCGAATCCAGCGGTCACGGCCGCCGTATGCGAGCTGCAGTGCCTGAGCTATAAATTCGATTTCGCGAATGCCACCCTTGCCGAGCTTGACGTGGAAGCCGCGTCGAGAATGTTGTTCGAGATCGATTTTTTGTTTCGATTGAAGAACATTCGCCAAAGCATTTTCAACCGACTCGGTGCTTGAGAAAACCGAGGATTCTACGGATGAAAAAAATCGCCTGAAAATTTCGGCCGATCCGGCCGACGCGCGAGAACGAATTAGGACCTGTCGCTCCCAGGTCCGCGCAATCTCGCGGTAATAACGAATTGCGTCGGCGACAGAAATCGCCAGTGGCCCGACGCGACCGTGGGGCCTAAGACGCATGTCGACGCGGTAAGCAGCCCCTTCGCCGCTCGCCTGCCCTACAGTGCGTATAATATGCTCGGCAAGTTTTATGAAATACTCGCGATTGGTAAGCGTTTCTTTTGAATTTTTCGTGTTTCCTTCGCCGGAATAAAGAAACAACAAATCGATGTCGGACGAATAATTCAATTCGCGTGAGCCGAGCTTGCCAACGGCTACTACGCAGCATTCGGCTAGCACCGTGCGACCGGCGTCTTCGACGGTGAACGGCGTTCCGAAACGATTCTCGATCTCTTGGCGAGCGATGCGCAGCGCATATTCCAGAATCGCGTCGGCGAGAGCGGAAAGCTCGTCCGTAATCTCCGCAATGGTTGCCAGACGGCGAATATCTTTGAGAAATATGCGAATCAGCTCGCGTCGGCGGAATCGGGACAGAAGCGTATGCGGGTCGAGTTGCGAGTTGGTCAACGAGAAGCGGGCCAGTGATTCGAGAAGCTCCTCACGACTGCGGACGCCTTCAATTCGGCGCTCGCGATCGAGCCAAATCAGATAATGCGGATTTTGAAGAATTGTTGAAGCGATTACCGGACTGTAAGCGGCAAGTGTGACAACGTCTGAGAAAAGGGCCTGATTTTTTTCGAGCTTGGCAGCGTGCTGCGGGTTGGTTTCTTCTAGCTGCCGAACGAAGTGACGGGCCGATTCGGAGTTTGGCAAGTTGCGGAAAAAAGATTCGACGTTGCTCATCGGCGAAACCGCATTGTATCAATTTGGTATTTCTTTATCTTGTAGCCCAAGATTCGTTCGGTCGAATCCAGCTCGCGGGCGGCCGCGGCAACGTTGCCGGAAGTGGATTTTAAGGCGTCCTGAATCATGTCGCGCTCATACCTCTCGACCGCGGTTGCAAGCGAAAGCGTTGCACCTGTGCCGGAAATCTCGGCCGTCTGCAACGTCGGCGGCAGGTGATGACCGTGAATTACGTTCGAGTCGCAGACCAACACGGCACGCTCAATGGCATTCTCCAATTCGCGGACATTGCCGGGATAATGGTAGGCCATAAGCATATCGATCGCCGGAGTCGATATGCGGCGTACGCGCTTTTCGTGCTCGATTTCATACTTTTCGAGAAAGTGTTCCGCGAGCAGCAGAATGTCCGACTTTCGCTCGCGAAGCGGCGGCAGAAAAATCGTGAAAACGTTTAGGCGATAATATAGGTCCTCGCGAAACTCGCCCGCGGCGACTGCGTCTTCGAGATTCTTGTTGGTCGCGGTTATAAGGCGAATGTTCGCCTTTAGTGTCCCAGTTCCGCCGAGACGTTCGAACTCGCGCTCCTGCAAAACTCGAAGCAATTTCACCTGAGTTTGAAGCGGAAGATCTCCGACCTCGTCAAGGAAAAGCGTGCCGCCATCGGCTAGCTCGAAACGGCCTTTTTTCAAGCGTTCGGCCCCGGTGAAGGCACCTTTTTCATGACCGAAGAGCTCGGCCTCGATAAGTGTATCGGGAAGCGCGGCGCAATTGATTCTTATAAAGGGTCGCTTGCTGCGCAGGCTGTTGTAATGAATCGCACTGGCGATGAGCTCCTTGCCGGTGCCGCTTTCGCCGCGAAGCAGTACCGTGGCATTCGAGCGGGCAACCTGCGATACCTGTTCGTAAACCTGCTTGATAGCGCTGGATTTGCCGACGATATGTGAAAACTCGTATTTTTCCTTGAGTTCGCTTTTTAGAAGCGAATTTTCCTCGATCAGCCTTCGCCGCTCGCCCCCAATGGCGGATTCGACACGTAATGATTGACCGATCATTGAAGCGGTCAAACGGAGCAGTTTTTCAATAAGAGTCTCCGAACGTTTGTCGTCCGGTCTGAAAACCGCCGAAAGCGAACCGGGACTCAGACCGGCTGAGGAAACAGGAACCGAAATGAGCGAGTCGCCTGGCGAAAACAAAAATGCGATATCCGATTCGTCGAAGGACGGTTGATGGATACGAAGCATTTCGCTGCTGGCTGTAACTCGGGCGAGAACGCTTTTGCCCACACGCGCATTTAGCCTGCGATAATCTCCAAGATCGAGACCGCTGGCCGCAGTCACGGCGAGCGTGTCAGACGCGGACACGTCCACGAGCAAAAATACCGTCCTCAAACTCAGGTTGTCGCGGAGGAGGTCAAGCGCATTGCGGAAATTAGCCGTCAGATCCTGCGTCTCGGTGAGCAAATTGCTAATCTGCGAAATCAGATCGATACTGTCTCTTTCAACCTGAACTTGCATAGGAAAATAGCACTACTACAAAATTGTAAGATAGTATAGAGGAGACCGGCAAATTCGTTAGAGGTTTTCGTTTTGATGGACACACGTCTCGAAATTTCCGCTTTGGAAGCCGATCGTCGTAAGAGGCTCGAGGATTTTCTTTTTGAGCGTTTTCCGGATCTAAGCCGGATGTATCTTCGCGAAACGATCCGCCGCGAAAAATGCGAAGTGAACGGCCGCTTTGAGAATCGTGGATATCGGCTCCGCCCGGGAGATTTCCTTGAACTGATGATCGACCCGCGCCGAGCGAACGCTATGAAAGGCGAAGATATCCCGCTCGCGATCGTGTACGAGGATGCCTCAATCGTTGTTGTCGACAAACCGGCCGGAATGTTGGTTCACCCCTCACACCGAGAGAAAAGCGGAACCCTGTTGAATGGTTTGGTGAACCATCTGCGGCGGTCCGCTGGCGACGCCGCGAGGCCGGGGTTACCTCATCGACTTGATCGGGAAACGTCCGGATTAGTCATCGTTGCGAAGAATCCTCAGATTCACCGTCAAATTGCGAGACAATTTCAGAATAAAGAGGTGAGAAAATTTTACCTTGCCGTTGTTGACGGACAGCTTGCTCAAAGCGAAGGGACGATCGACGCGCCAATTGCGCGCTTTCCAGAAAGAAAGCATTGGGACGTTTCGGAAACGGGAAAAGCGTCGATTACGAAATTTCTCGTTTTACGACAAAGTGGCGAAACTTCGTTGATCCGGCTTGAGCCGGTGACGGGGCGTACAAATCAGCTTCGCATTCATCTTGCACACGTTGGTAAACCGATAATCGGCGATACACGACGAGGCGGACGCGAACACACCCGCCTCTGCCTGCACGCCTGGAAGCTTAGGTTTCTACATCCGCTGGACCGGCGTCAGATAAGCTTCACCGCCGAACCGCCCTTCGATATCCTGGCCAATACGGCTGAATAAATCCTAATGATGACGGTCGTCCTCACCGTTGCCATTATCGCCGATCTGGCTTCGCACTTCGCCGCCGGGAAACTTAGTTGTGTGCACGTTGACGTACGTCTTTCCGGCACGCAGGGCCCGTAAGAATTCTTCGTATTCCCCCGGTTGAATGCCTTGACCGGCGTTACCGTTCGCCGCCACCGGCTGACCGACCACATCCGCGGGCGTAATGGTACCAGAAATCGTGACGGAACCGGCGGGACAGGGCTGTGTTCCCGGCGGGCCGGCTGTCGGGGCATTTCCACACAGCCAAATGATGACCGCACCATTCACGCTTTCCTGACCAAAGTGAATATGAGCCTGCGTCACGCTGCCTTCGAGCCCCGAATAGCTCAGCTCATAATTGACGGCGCCGGTGAAAAAGCTTACTCCGGCCCTAAAGACGCCCTCCGCGCCGGTCGAGACCGAGGGCACTTCTTCATAGCCGTTCAGAATTTCGCGGATCGTAAACCTACTCTGCACGATCTGCGTGAAGGCTATGGCGGTTGCCAGAACAATGATCAACGCGGCTCCTGAAACAATATATTTTTTCATATTCCTACCTCCCGC
>JBHENZ010000052.1:0-14474 GCA_046261815.1 Pyrinomonadaceae bacterium
GTGTGGCGGCCCCAGCCGAATAAAGCGATCTTGGACACGAAATCGTTTTTGAGCATCCATTCGAGGGCCTTTTCATCGACGCCCGTATAATAAAGATATTGATAGTAACGCTCCTTATTTTGCTGCCAGTTCAGCCCGGAAAAAACGTGTTGATGGCGGGCCCACAACACGCTTTGCGGTGCCGCGGTGGGAAGATCGTCTGCCTGGATCATGTCGTTGGAGAACACAACCGCCTGGTGGCGTGACTGATCGAATTTAGCCAGCTGATCTAGCCTTCTAGCAACAGGATATGCGATGTCGCGCTCAATATTGGCTTCGTCGAGAACGCGAACCGTATACTTGCATTCCACAACTCCCCAGACAAACGCGAGCAAGGCAACGGCTGCGGAGACAAATTTTATAGCCGAATTGGTCGGCCGTTTTGCAACGAACAGACCGATCGTCAGGACCAGCGCCAGACCTGCCACATAATTTCCGATAAACACCTGATAATGGATCGGCTGGAGCGAATGCCCCGTGAGAATTTGCTGGTTAAAGACAATAAGCGGAACCAACACAAATGAAAGGCAAAAAAGAACCTTGCGTTTGCGAAGCTCGAAATACCGTTTGAACAGACCGACGGCGATAAGTATCAAACAGAAAACACTGATATATTCGGGCATTCGCCAGAAATCGGGCGAGCGTGTGTAGACGAGCAGCTGGACGTTGTCCATCGTCTTGGAACGGTTTGAAAGCAAATATGCGTATGGCAGCAGCGACGCGAAACAACCGGCGCCGATAACCGCCAGAAGTTTTAAGTCGTTTTGAAAATTCGGCGGTCGAGCCGCAATCCATATTATGCCTAACGCCACCAGCCAGGCAACGGCAGTGGTCCAGATGTAAAAGTAGGAAAAGACCGTAAACGCAAAACACGCACACGCGGCTAAAACTGAAAGCAGAGTCGCGCAGCTCCAGGTAGAATTATCGAAATTCTCGATCTCGTTTTTTGGTGTGCCGCATCGGCGGGAAAAGACGCGCCAAATTAAACCAAAAAAGCCGAACGCGGCGGGCATTGCCATCGCCGGAACCCACCGCCGAAAACCCGGAAAGTAAGGATAGGAAAACCCCTCGAAAAAAAGTTCGAGGGCGGCACCCTCGCCGGCAAAAACCGCACCGCCCGCAAAAACCACGAGGCTGCCCGCCATCGCGTACCACGAGTTATCCGTAAAACGGGCGATCAGCCAAAAGGCTGCTAAAGCGGCAAGAAAACCGGCGATCGCACCGGAAAGCGTCATCGCCCAAGGCGTGCCGATTCCGATAATCCGGGCAGGTATAGCGATTGAATAGGGAGCGGCAAATTGAATGGAAAACAACGATTCGGGCTGCGAATCGGCCGGCGTGTCGTCGCGACCGGAATAAGGATCGTTTCGACGCGGCCGGCCATCGATCAACGCCCGCAGGTACGAAGCGTAGGCGACCTCGTCGATATCATTGTAGGCGTAATGGCCGTTCCAATCGTCCCCGCGCAAATAAACAAGCTTTAGCTGCGGGTAAAGGGTAAAGAAAGCCAGAGCAATGCCGGCGGCAATGCCGAATCGTAGCTTCATACAATGGCAAAGTGGAAAATGGAAAATAAGCTGAACGATACTTATTCTCCATTTTCCACTTTTCAGTGTCCACCTAGCGGAAACGCACTAGAAACCGATTAAATACCCCGTCCCGTTTCTTGAGTGCCGGCAATCGGGAAAGCAGGCCAGCAGACCAGCAGCGCAACCGACATTTTGCCCCCCAGGGAAAGCAATAAATGCCGTTCCGTTTCGGCACCACGGCCCGCCAGCCTGTGAGGAAGCGAGTATTCTTTCAGACAAAAGATTAAGGGTATGTCATCCTAAAGACACTTCCGGCGGAGGTCGAGGTCACGTAAGTTGCTGATTTAAGCAGCGGTTAAGGAAAGTTCGGCGAAGCAGTCGCAAGCCAGTTTCCGCAACGAATCCGTTCTCAGAATCGTTAAACAGCCGCGCGAATAATTGATCACGCCCCGTTCGCGCAGGCTGCTGGTGATCGCGGTAACCGTCGGCCGATGAACGCCGAGCGATCGGGCCACTTGATCGTGAGTCACATTGAGCCGGTCGCCATCCGAACGGTCACGGACCATAAGAATCCACGTGCAGAGTCGCTGCTCGACCGTATGAAAATGATTGCAGATCGAGCGTTTCGAGATTTGTCTTATGTTTCGATCGGCCGTATAAACGAACGAGCCGAAGACCGACGCCTCGCCGATCAATGCCGAACGAACATAATCTACGCCGATTCGCAGTGACTCGCCGCCGACGCAAACCTGGCAGCAATTCGTGGAACGAAAAGATCCGAGGGCCGATCCCAAGCCGACCGAGCCTTCCCTGCCGGTTAATGCAACCTCGATCGTGCGGCCGTCTTCGAGCATTTGATACCGCGAAACGACGGCGGTCAATGGGAAATAAACGTGCTGAAGCTCTTCGTCCTGTTGAAAAAGATAAGCGTCTTTAGCGAGGAGTACGGTGCGGAGATAAGGGGCGATTTTTAGACGTACGCGTTCGGTGAGCGAATCGAGAAAGTGATTTTTGTAGCGGGCCGGCGCTTCTCGCTCCAACTGCCGGCGGGCTGCCGTCCCGGCAGCGCTGTCAACATTTTTTGCGGTGGTCTCCGGAAACATTCGCGCACTTTGCGCTGAGGAACTGCCCGAGTTCTGCATGCTCATTACCCTATTCTCGTTTTCCCGCCGAACTCCCGTATCATACCAGCCACGATATGGTTCACCGGCATCGTGGAAGAGATAATTAAAAAATTGACGCGATGCCGGGATTATATGCGAGATGCCAAAAAATGCAAAGGAAAGATTTCGCCCAGCTAGCCCAGAAGCGCCCGATGCGATTAAAATGAAATGCCGACATCTCAATCGTTTGGCAAATATACGCCTATTCGCGGCGTATTTTCAGAATCGACAATTCAGGAGGATTTTTATGGCAGAAGAAAATGGATCTGGCGGTCCGGGCGCATTTATCTGGGCATTGGCTTTGATCGCGATCGTGGCGATAATCGTAGCGGTCCTTTTCTCGGGCGGCTTTCTCGGATCGGGAAATAAAGAGATCGATGTCGAAATCAAGGCTCCGACAACCACTCGGTAACCGCAACGAATCGGGCTTATTTCGCGTCGAATTTTCTTGCAAAAAAGTCAATAGAAAATATTGACAATACTGTTTTGGTCGGTTATTATATTCAAACTGAACTGGTTTGGTGACAAAGGGGAGTTCAAAATTAAATTGGCTTCCGGCTCATGAGCCGCCCGAATGTAAAATCCGGCTTGGAAAGTAGCTTTGGGGTAAACGGTTGATGGGGACACTCGTGAGGGTCATGTCGGCGCAATGCTCTTGACTCAAAATAGAGTAGAAAGATAATTCAGGCTCGTTGCCCGGCGTGGCGTCGAGCCTTTCTTTTTGTTTAACGTGGGTTAGCCCGACCTTTTCGCTAACATGCAGAATGCCTGCCGTGAGTGAGGACGAAAGAGCTACGCTGGCGATTTTACCCTTACCTTACGTGCGGGCTTCTGCATAACACGTGGAGGCTTCCGCAAATTAATCAGTCCGCGAACTCCACTTCCACCTTATTCGGGATTATTCCCGCGTCGTAGCCTTCTTTCAGCAGCCTCCGAACGGCGTCCCTGCCACGTTCTCCGTAGTCGAGCGTTAACTCGTTGACCCACATAGCGACGAAGCGGTCGGCCATTTCCGGCGCCATATCGCGGGCGAACTGTAAGGCATACGTAAGGGCGTCCTCGCGATTCTCCATCGAGTAAACGATGCTGCGGTGAAGATGCCTGGACACTTGACGCATCATGTCCTCGCCAAGGTCGCGACGGATAGCATTGCCGCCCATCGGCAGCGGCAAGCCTGTTTCCTCGTACCACCATTCGCCAAGATCGAGCACCTTGTCGAGACCCATCTGCTTGTAAAAGAGCTGCCCTTCGTGAATTAGCAGTCCGGCATCGGCCTTCCCTTTCTGCACATGCTCGATAATCTCGTCAAACGGCACTACTTCGTAATCGAACTTTGAACTGTAAAGCCGAAGGGCGAGAAAGGCGCTTGTCAGCTCGCCAGGTACGGCAATTTTCATATCGGCGATTTCCGACGGCTTTCTAGTCTCTTTCGACACGAGGATCGGCCCGTATTTATCGCCGATGCTTGCGCCGTGCGGCAGCAAAGTATATTTGTCAGCGACGTATGCGTAGGCGTGAAACGAGATCGCCGTCACGTCGTAAACGCCACGCATCGCGCTCTCGTTCAGGGTTTGAATGTCCTTGAGAACATGGTCGAATTTGATACCGTTGGTCTCGAGCTTGTTGGTTGCGAGACCGTAAAACATAAATGCATCGTCCGAATCGGGTGAGTGGGCTACACTAATCGTCCTGACTCCCTTGACCGCTTGGGGTTGTACTTCCATAAAACTAAACCTGCGTGAAGAAAACTCTGGTGTCGTATAAAATCTTGATTTTAGCTTGTTCCGAATGTTTATCAAAGACGTCGCGAAGCTCCGCGAGCATCGGTTGAAATTTTTTGTCTCCGGCGGCCGGCATATAAGAAGCCGATTGCACGCGGCCAGCTAATCCCTCAAAGTCGAACGTCTGGCTATTCGCAAAATTCGCGCCTCGGAAATCGGCCTGGAAGAATTGCGATAGCCTTTCTTCGTCAATATTTTCATGTCGCACGCGCTCGTAATCGTTCGACCATTTGAGAAGAAGTTTTTCGTAGTCTCGCAAGAAATCGGTTGTGTCGAGCTGCCGTTCATTCCAGATAAGCGTGATGTAGCCCTCTGGTTTTAAGATGCGGCGAAATTCGGTTCGCGTGCGCTCGGGATCAAACCAGTGAAAGGCCTGCGCGGCGATCACGAAATCGGCTGAATCGTTAGCAAGCGTTGTTTGCTCGGCGGTGCCGTCCACGCTAATGAACGACGCGAAATTCCTTAAATAATCTTCCGCTGCGGCACGCATTGCGTCATTTGGTTCGATTCCGTAAACTCTGTTTCCGTTTTCGAGAAACATGCTCGATGAAATGCCGGTTCCGGAGCCGACATCCGCAATCGCGGAATCGGCATTCAGTTTCAGCTCGCTTCTAAAAAACGCCAGCATTTCCGGCGGATAGCCGGGGCGATATCTGGCATAATTCTCGACGCGATTGGAAAATCTCGCGACCGAATCTTTCATAACGTTTGAGTTCTTTGTATTTGTTCGAGAATCCCTCGGAGAAAAGGCTCTGGCGCTCCCGGGGTCAATCGCTTGCGATTCACGGTTCCACCTCCTCGCCCGTCCACTGCGTTTTTCGCGAATGCGGAATGTCGAATTGGTCGAGGATTCTATAGCAGAGATGCTCAGCCAAGTCGTCGATCGATTTCGGCCTATGATAAAAACCCGGGCTTGCCGGCAGGACTCGGGCGCCTGCACGCGTAAGACGAAGCATATTTTCGAGATGAATCTGATTGTAAGGCGTTTCACGCGGGACGACGACCAGTTTGCGACCTTCTTTTAGGCACACGTCGGCTGCGCGGTGGATAAGATTTGTGCCGGCTCCGGAGGCGATTGCTCCGATCGTGGCCATTGAGCACGGTACAATGATCATTCCGATTTGTTTATTTGAACCGGACGAAGGTTTCGCCGCCAGATTATTAAGCTGCCAAAGGCGAATTATTTTTGAATCGGACGCGAGCCCCAGCCACCTATTTATCTTTTCAATCGATGGATCGCGAAGATTCGCGCCCATTTCTACCTGAGCTACCGTAATGGCCGTGTCGGAAAACACCAAGTTGATCGTTTCGATTTCGCCGCTCGCCGCCAGCAGCTGCAACGTCCGACAGGCGTAAATCGAGCCTGAAGCTCCTGTAATTCCAACCGTAAGTTCCATATCTAGGGTTCAGGCGATTCTAGCTTTTTGCAAATGAATTGCAAAAGCGATATCGCAGCTAACGCAAGTACAAGAAACTCCTCGCATTAGATTTCGGAGAGCTCGCGGGTCGTCATCGTGGTAGCCGGAATGAAGGCGCATTGCCGTCGGTTGTCGGCGGATTAGTCAGCGTGCCGGTGATCGCCGGGCTACAGGGCTTCATTGGCGAAATCGCAGCGCTGGCCGGTAAGCTCAATTCGTGCGCGTCGAATGTGCCGGTTGTAAATATAGACAGTGGATTTGGGGGGGATTTGTGGCGAGTTTGATTAATGCAGAAGCCCGCACGTAAGTATGGGCGAAACGGTCACGTTCTTCGGCGCCTTTGCTGCACGGCAGCCTGCACGGCACTTCGGCGCGAGCCGCATAAAATAGAGCACGGAAAAGCCGCGGAGTCGAGCTAAATAAGCTCTCATGGCTCGATAAGAACAAAGAGCCTGTCGGCCCAATCGGATCTTGAGGTTCTGAGAATTTCGTATTGCACGCGGGCCATGTCGAGTTTGCCCAGTTTGACGTATGCGCGACCGAGGTTGAAGCGAGCCCGATCGAGGTTGGGATCGAAGCCGACTGCGTTATTGAACGCCTCAAGACTCTCCTCGTTTTTACCTAATTCAAGAAAACTCTCGCCGAGGGAATTATATGTTTTCGCGTCTGGCTTATAGGTTTTAAGCTGCTCGAATGCGGCGGCCGAATCGGCATAACGTTTCTGTTTAAAGTAAGCGCTGCCGAGCTTTTCGATGGCGCCGGCGTGGTCGGGTTTTTGACTGATCGCGCGACGGTAGGCAAGAATTTCCTCGTCGGTACGGTTGAGCTTGTTCAACGTAAGACCAAGCGCGTACTGCGTCTCGGCCGAATCGTCTAGCCGAATAGCCTGTTTGTATGCATCGGCGGCTTCTTTGAATTGGCCGAGAGCGAAGCTCGATGCTCCTATATTGACGAACGCTTCCGGCCACTCCGGCCTGAGTTTCGCGGCCTGTTTCGAAGCTTTAAGGGCTTCCGCGGCCCGACCGAGAACGCCGTACGAAAATCCGAGCTGATACCACGCTTCCGGATAGCCGGCATCGATCTCCACCGCCTTCTCAAAAAACGAAACGGCACGGCCAAAATCGTCACGCGAGAGGCGAGCCACACCTTGCGAGTATTGACGCTCGGCAGAGGCCCGTTTGTTTTTCTGAGTTTCGGCCGTAAGCGAAGAAAGGCCCTGAAGGCTGCCGGATTTGAGCTGAAGAATCCGCTCGGATGGCACCGCGAAATTCAGGCTTTGCCCTTCGGCCGCCTGCAGCGTCGCCACGCCGATAACCTGGCCCATCATATTCACAACGGGCGAACCGGACGAGCCGGGCGAAATGGGTGCAGTAATCTGAATGATACGCCCGTAACCGGAAATCTCGCGAACGGCCGATACGATGCCGTTCGAGACGCTGCCTTCGAGCCCGAAGGGATTCCCGATTACGACGATCGATTCGCCTTCCTGCGGTACCGCCTGAACGATCGGCAACGGTGCGGCAAGCGACGCCGGCACCTCGACCTGCAAAAGAGCCAGATCGCCCTCACCATCAACGGCCAAAACGCCGCGCACCGGAAACTTCTTGCCGTTCTGCAGGTGAATCTCGGCCCGATTCGATTTTTCGATAACGTGGCGGTTTGTGATTATTCGGTCGGCGGCGATAAAGAACCCGCTGCCTCGCGAGACAAGGTTTCCTTTCGAATCGAACGTCTCAATCGCGACTGCCGAAGGCTTTACACGTTTGACGAGCTCGGGCAGATGCTCTTGTGCCATTGCGCCAATCGCAAAACCTAGCAAGGAAAAGGTCAGAATTAAGAGATTGTTTCGGTTTTGTCGCATTGCTAGGCGGGGGGAAACTGCCGTTCTGCGATTATATGCATTTTTCGACGTTTCAACAAATTTTTTCATTTGAGGGGCTCTCGCTCAAGTCCTAATTTTCGTGCGTTCTCCAGGAAGGCTGCATTTGGAACCAGCTTTGCCAGTTACCGAGAAGAATTTAGGATGATAATATTAAGCGGAAGGTATGAAAATAAAGAAAATTGCATTGGCGGCCGATCACGCCGGATATGAAGAAAAAGAACGGCTGAAGCCGACTCTTGACCGGCTCGGCGTCGAATACGACGACTTTGGAACCGTTTCGGCAGATTCGGTCGATTATCCGGACTTCGCACGCAAGGTGGCCGAGGCCGTTTCCCGAGGCGATTACGAGCAGGCGATTCTTGTCTGCGGCAGTGGAACCGGAATGGCGATAGCGGCGAACAAAGTGCCCGGCGTCCGCGCGGCCGTCGCCTGGAACGAGGAAATTGCACGGCTCGCACGCGAGCATAACGACGCCAACGTTCTTTCTCTCGCTGCCCGATTTACGACCACGGACGAAACGGAAAAAATCGTCGAGGCGTGGCTTGCGGGCGAATTCGAAGGAGGGCGCCACGAAACACGCGTAAAAAAAATCGCGGAGATCGAAAATCGTCTGCTTCGAAAGACTGCTTGAAACAGCCGCGAACCTTATAAAGCCTCACGGAGAAATTCGACGAGTGGATAAGAAGCCTTGAAGCTCTCGGCGAGCATTATCAGATACTCGTCGGAAAGAGCCTTTTTTTCGGTAAATTCTTCGCCGGTCGTGAACGATTTGAACTTTAGATACTCGATTGCCGGATCGTCTTCGACAAAGCCTTTTGGCGGCCGGCTGAGTTGCTCTCCGTGCAGCTCGCCAAAACGATTCTTAAACTTTTTCGCCTCGACGATTTTTTTGAAAGCGTCGAAATTTCGAGAGACGGCTTTTCGAATTTTCAGCAATTCGGCTGCGTCGGGCATATGCTTGCCGGCGGCCGCAAAGTACATTTTGGGCTGGATGTGAAAATAATATCCCGGCGACATCGCTTTGCGGCCGCCGGGTGCGATAAAGGCACCCATGTTGGTCTTGTACGGACTTTTGTCTTTTGAAAACCGGACGTCGCGATAAATCCTAAATACGCAATTTTTCGGATCCAGCCCGCCGACCGCCGGATCGAATTTTGCAATTCTGCCGATAAGCTCGCCAGCCATCGCGATCACGTTGTCATTGGCCGCGACGTATGCATCTTTGTTGGCCGCAAACCAATCGCGGTCGTTGTTTTTCTCCAACTTCCTCAAAAAAGCGACTGTCTCTTTTGCGAGCATAATCCCGGTATATTAACACTTCGATTTACGATGCGTCAGCAATGACCGTTTCTCGCAGTATGATATTCCACTAGCTGATGACGGACGTAGAATAAATCAGAACTTAAAGTTAGATTCGCGAAAGGCTTCTTGATCGAATGACGGACGAAGGAATTCTATTACGGCGAAACAGACCGAGAGACCGACTGCGGACGCTCGACACGGACGCCGGCGAACGGCACGCGAGCTGGCTTGAGCTGTTTTTCGATCTTGTTTTCGTACTGGCGGTGGCAAAGGTGGCGGCGGGTTTGGCTACGAACACGGATGCGGCCGGCTTCTTGAAATTTGCGGTTTTGTTCGTGCCGGTCTGGGGGTCGTGGGTCGGCTATACGTTTTACGCGGATCGATTCGAGAGCGACGAGCCGACGTATCGAATCCTGATGTTCGCGGCGATGACCAGAAATACGTCGAGCGATTCCACCGCGTACTCGTCGAGGTCAATGGCATTTTCGAAGACTTTCGCAGTCGATTTTCGGGCGAATCGACGCCGGTGCATCTCTTCTGGCACAGCTTTGACCTAGCGCTTACCCGTTTTTCCGGAAAGCCCGCCACGCCGCGTGCAGGAGCAGGAGTGGTCGAACGCGAAGCTTATTCGCATGAGGTGATCAGCTTCGGCTTCTGGTTCGGCGACGACAAGGTTCCCGCACCGGCATTTTACTCTTACACCGCGCCGGAACCGCAGGGCGTCGCCGACGAGCCTCTCGTTCCGGTCTCTGCAAAATGGCAGGAATCGAACGGCGCGCATATGGCGTTGTTTATGTACGAAGACGCTCGTTCAGCGGAGAATCCGCGCGATACCATTCTCGAATTTCTCGAAAGCGCTTATCAAGCCGGCGCGCGGCGGGCGAACTGGAACTTGAAACAGTTTCAAATTGTGAAATCCGCCCGGGCGTCACTTGAGTGATCGAAAGCGATGGAAAAGATTATTTTCTTTGTCACACTTCTTGCTGCGCTCGGCCGCGGCTTGATCGCGGGCGTATTCTTCGCATTTTCGGTTGCAATAATGGGGGCGCTCGGACGGCGGCCGGCGAACGAAGGAATGGCCGCGATGCAGTCGATCAATATCGAGATTCTAAACACGATCTTCCTCGGCGCATTTATGGGAACCGCCCCGCTTCCGCTGTCATTAGCGTAATCGGAGTTTTGCGTTGGGATCGGCCGGGATCGGGCTATCTGTTATCCGGTGCCGCCCTTTACCTTGTCGGAAGCCTACTGGTGACTCCGGTTTTTAATGTGCGCTCAATGATGAACTGGCGGCGGTAGCGCCAGGCGATGAAAAGGCCTCGCGGGTTTGGGCGCGCTACCTCTCTGTCTGGACAGCGTGGAACCTGTTCGAACGTTCGCGTCGCTTGCCTCGGTGGCGCTGCTCACCATCGCCCTGATCAATCTGGAAGAATAACCGGATCTATTTCGTGTCCTTGTAAATCCACCCCTTCTTCATCACAAAAACGGTCGTTTCCATTCGTTTGATATCACGAAGAGGATCGCCGGGGACGGCGACGATGTCGGCGGTTTTGCCGACGGTGAGGCTGCCGATCGTATTGTCCAGACCGAGCAGCCTTGCCGCGTGCATCGTGCCGGCAACAATGGCGTCCATCGGCCGCATTCCACCCCATTCGACCATCAAGGTGAATTCGTGTCCGTTCGTTCCGTGCGGAATCACACCTGAGTCGGTGCCGAGAGCGATCGGCACGCGGTTCGCGACCGCGATTCTGATCGCTTTCCGCATCGCGGCGGCGGCAAGTAATGCTTTTTCGCGACGGTTGCCTTTTAGAAAATCGTTGTTCGCCAACCGCTCGACAGCCTCGCCGGCCATCAGCGTCGGAACGAGGTAAGTTCCTTTTTCGGCCATCAAACGCGCACCTTCTTCATCAAGGAACGAGCCGTGTTCGATAGATGCGACGCCGGCTCGAGTGGCGATCTTGATGCCCTCGGTGCCGTGGGCGTGGGCGGCGACTTTTCGGTTGAGCTTTGCCGCTTCATCGACCATCGCCGTCAGCTCTTCGAGCGTATATTGCGTTGTTCCGACCGTTGCCATACCTTCGCTCAAAACGCCCGCGGTCGCGCAGGTCTTGATCAAGTCTGCTCCGTACTTGACTTGATACCGCACCGCCGCCCGCACTTGATCCGGGCCGTCGGCGATTCCCGTTTTGAAATCGCCGTCCGCGATGCCGGGACGGTAGCCGTTTTCATCGCAGTGGCCCCCGGTAATGCCGAGGCTGTGAGCCGCCGTCAGCATCCGTGGGCCGACTATCCAGCCTTCGTTGATCGCCTTGCGGATAGCGAGATCATGAAAATCGCCCGCGCCGACGTTTCGAATCGTCGTAAATCCGGCCATTAAGGTCCGCCGGGCGTTTTCGACGCCGAGCACCGCACCGAACGAACTGTAATCGCGCATCATCGCGTTCTGCTGTTCGGGATCGCCCAGGACGCGACCGACGATGTGCGTATGCAAATCGATGAAGCCCGGCATTATCGTCGTGTTGCCTAGATCGACAATTTTCGCACCGCCCGGAATTCTCACCGTTTCGCGTGAGCCGACGGCGGTTATCTTGTCGTCCGTTATCACGACTACACCGTTTCTGATCGGCTCGCCGCCCATGCCGTCGATAATCTGCGCGGCTCGCAGAGCGACGGCGCCCCTTCCACGCTGCTCACCGGGCGCACCCATCGATT
The DNA here is from genome assembly GCA_046261815.1 of Pyrinomonadaceae bacterium. GTDB lineage: Bacteria > Acidobacteriota > Blastocatellia > Pyrinomonadales > Pyrinomonadaceae > OLB17. Next base: position 11,827 of record JBHENZ010000052.1, read on the forward strand.
GACCAAATCCGATACCCGAAGCTGCAAATGCAACACCCCCAAGCACAAGTAGACGCATTCTTATTGACATAATTTTTGAACCAGCAAGATTTGATTATTAAAATGCTCCTCCCAAACGGTGAGGTTCCGTTAGTTAATTATTAATTAGTAACTACTAATTAATAATACTTACAGGCCTTAGCTGCCGTGGAGAACTGCGGCGATTATAGATGCGATTGCGCCCAGTGGACAAACTCACAATGGTCAGTTCTTTCCATTCACGATTCGTGGCAAAATCTTTCTCGATGATCGACCTGCGTAGCGACACGGTTACAAAGCCTACCGATGAAATGCGGTGTGCAATGGCGGCGGCAGAGGTTGGCGACGACGTTTACGGCGAAGACCCGACGGTCAATCGCTTGCAGGAACGCGCGGCTGAAATCTTCGGCCAAGAAGCCGCGCTGTTCGTCCCGACGGGTTCGATGGGGAACCAGATCGCGGTAAAGCTGCACACGAAACCAGGCCAGGAAGTGATCATTGAGGAACGCGGGCATATATTTAATTACGAAATGGGTGGGCCGGCAACCGTGTCGAATGTGATGATTCGGCCGGTGAAAAGCGCGGATGGCTCGGGACATTTGACTTGGGACGAGATCTCCTCGGCGCTGCACATCGATTTGCCGTATTACACCGCTCCAACCGGATTGATCTGCCTCGAAAATACGCACAACTTTGCGGGCGGCAGCGTCATGACCGCCGAACATTGTGCGGAAGTTTGCGACAAAGCTCAGGATCTTGGCCTGCCCGTTCATATGGACGGCGCTCGAATTTTCAACGCGTCAGTCGCACTCGGAACATCCGTGGCCGAGTTGACGCGAAAATGCGATTCGGTCCAGTTTTGCCTTTCCAAAGGTCTCGGCGCTCCTGTCGGCTCGATGCTGCTCGGCGCAAAAGATTTCGTCGCCGAGGCCCGCATCTGGCGAAAACGCCTCGGCGGCGGAATGCGTCAGGCCGGAATTCTTGCCGCCGCCGGGTTGATCGCGCTGGAAAAATCGCCGAGGCGCCTTCACGAAGATCATCACAATGCGCGGCGTCTTGCCAACGGCATTGCGAATCTCCCCGGTGTCGAAATCGACCTTGAGAAGGTCGTGACCAACATTGTGATTTTCGACGTTTCCGGCACCGGCAATACGTCCGCCAAAATTTGCGCAGGGCTGAAACAACGAGGCGTATTGGCGATCGGATTCGGCACCTCGATCCGAATGGTCACCCACTGCGACGCGGCTCCGAGCGATATTGACAGCACAGTTGCCACACTCCGGTCGTTATTTTAAACCGAAGGCAAAACTTCGCAATCGTTGCGTCTTTCGGTTCGCGTCCTTTGGCGTTAAGAACGAATTTTCACCGCGTTTCACCGCGAAGCACGCAAAGTTAGGACGCAAAGTTCGCAAAGAAGAATGATGAATACCGAACAACTCCGCAAATTCTGTCTTTCACTTCCGCACGCCACCGAAGACGTAAAGTGGGGAAACGATCTTTGTTTTTGCGTCGGCAAGAAGATGTTTGCGGTGACGGGGCTGGATTCGTCGGACGGACAGGTCTCGTTCAAATGCACGCCCGACAAATTTGCAGAGCTGACCGAGATCGACGGGATCATCCCTGCTCCGTATGTTGCGCGTTACCACTGGGTCGCAATTCAAAAACCGAACGCGCTTGCCGACGGCGAGCTACAGGATTTAATCTCGAATTCATACAAAATGGTTTTCGACAAGCTGTCACCAAAGGTGAAAAAAGGGCTGCAATCATAATGATCATCGCCATCGACGGCCCGTCTGGTGCCGGAAAATCTACTCTCGGAAAGATGCTGGCTAAAAAGCTAGGTCTGCTGTATCTGGATACCGGTGCAATGTATCGCGCTGTGGCACTTGCGGCTTTATTGCGACAAGTCGATTTGACCCATGCCGAAAAGTTGGAGCGCGTAGCTGACGACGCCCGGATAGAACTCGTCGGCGAACCCGATTTATTAAAGGTAATTCTGGACGGAACTGACGTTACTTCCGATATTCGAACGCTCGAGGTCGCGCAGGCCGCCTCGGTCGTCTCGACGATTTCGGAAGTTCGCCGGATCATGGTCGATCATCAGCGTGAAATCGGCGAGTCGGCTCCCAACGGCTGCGTGCTTGAGGGACGCGATATCGGAAGCGTCGTTTTTCCGAATGCGAATTTTAAATTCTTTCTAACGGCAAAACCAGAGGCTCGTGCACGCCGCCGTTTTGAGGAAGACCATTCCCGCGGCCCGGCGAGCACCTACGAACAGACGCTCTCCGAGATCAACGAGCGCGATGAGCGAGACGTTTCACGCAAAGACTCGCCCCTTACCATCGCCGAAGATTCAGTCGTAATCGACACCAGCGATTTAGACCTAACCGAAGTTTTCGAACAAATGCTTGCAGCTATTCGTGGAACCGGTAATGCAGCTGCGTAAATTCACATTTAAGTCCGAAGCCTATTGGATCACGATTCTTTCGCTAGCACCGATCGCAACGGGCCTTATCGTAACGCTCGTCTTGCGTCTGTTCCGTTTTGTTTGACTGCGAAAAGGTCAATCGTTTAACATTTGAGATTGCGCGTTTGATATGCTCCCGTAGCTCAGCTGGATAGAGCAACGG
>JBHENZ010000053.1:0-4068 GCA_046261815.1 Pyrinomonadaceae bacterium
TCGGTTCCTCCGAAATCATAGTACAATAAGTCTTGCGTAGATGCAACAGCCGTGCATCAATGCGACACAGCTGTTTTGACGACCCTGGGGTTCCCTCAAAGAGTGCCAGACGAAATTAAGCGGCTTGAATGACGTGACAACGGCACAGAATGGAAAAGGCGAGATCGCCGTGGCACTATGTCAACCCGGCTTGATGGGCGAAGGGTTTCGACGGAGGCGGTTCGGCGCCTTCGGCTTTTTTGACCCCAAATGGCGCTGTTTATATGGTTTTGGGGAAAGCACGAAGAGAAAAAGGCTCCGATCACTCGGAGCCTTTTTGATGAAATCCCTACCCGCTGCTGCAGGTGGTACTGACGGGTCGCAGGCAGGGATGCCTGCGGCTCCAGTCGTTATTCGGCGACCGCGAGTTCTTTTTCTTTTTTCTCGCGTTTAATGCCGCCGATCTGGACGAGGTTTTCGCCTTTGATCTGGTTTTTGTCGAGGACCATTTGCTGGTAGAGCTTGCGCATCATCTGCATTTCCTCGGCGGCGGTTTTCGGGCCTTCCATTTCGGGTTTGTTCGGGCGTGCTAAGTCGATTTCATTCAGCACGAGGCTGTGACCATTGTCGCCGAGCTCGACATTTTTACCGCGGGCAAAAACGTCGTGGCGGCCGTGGTCTTTATACCATTGGGCGACGGTCGCGTTTTGATGCATGTGCTCGATGATGTTACGCCAGCCGATGCCGGTGTTGTAAGCACAAAACGAAATCTCGCCTTCCTGCGTGCCGTAGGGGATGATGCACATCTCGGTGCGGCGGAAGTCATAGTTGAACAAATCCTGAAACCACATTCCGGCGATAAACAAAAAGTTCCACGGATCGTTGCGGCGCTTCTCGATATCCTCGGCCGTGCGATCGGGGCCGACCTTGCCGTAGTCCTTGCCACTCAATCCAAAGCTCTTGTCGAACTTTTTCAAAATGCCGCCGAGCGTCAAACTATTCGGAGCACCGTACGGGTTGTAGTTCTTCAAAAGGGCGAGTCCCATCATCGCGTTCGAAAACCACTTGCCGCGGTTGGTGTCGGTGATGTGCTGCATGTCCTTCACGAGGCCCTGAATATTCAGGAACTGCGGGACGGGAGCCATCTCTTTCGTTTCCTTATTCACCATCACCGCAGTGCCAACTCCGCAATTCGGATGGCAGCCGCACGAGACCTGTCCCCATTCGGCTTCGGGTCCGTGAACTACGTCGGCGAAATCGGCGAAGGCACCCATTAGACTTAACGGGAACCAATCTCTCGTGGGTTCCGTGATCCCGACCTGTTTCTGCACGTCCTGGGCTAGATGTGACAACGTGTAACGCTGCTGCAGACGACGCTGTTCCGTGATGTGCTCGTCGCGGCCCGTGAACGACACGGGCTGAAAGGCGATGAACGAAATCTTTTTAGGATTGTCCAACGCGAACCGAATGATCGAGCCAACCTGGTCGTTATTAATACCGTTGACCAGCGTCGTGACGAGGATGATATCGACGCCGGCCTCATGCAAATTGTTGATCGCACGAAGCTTGACGTCGAACAGGTTTCCGATCTGGCGATGCGAGTTTGCATCGTTGCCAATGCCGTCAAACTGCAGGTAGACAAAACGCAGTCCAGCCTCGGCCGCTTCGCGACAAAATTCTTTGCTCTTCGCGAACTCGATTCCGTTCGTCGCAGCCTGAACAGAATTGTATCCAACCTTTCGGGCATAACGGATCGCCTCGAGAAAATGCGGCGACAATGTCGGCTCGCCACCCGAATACTGAACGGATAGCTGCCGCCGCGGCTTGATCGAGATGGCGTTGTCGAGAATTTCGCTGACATCCTGCATGCTCAATTCATGGACAAAGCCGACCTGGTTGGCGTCCATAAAGCACGGGTCGCACATCATGTTGCAGCGGTTTGTTAAATCAACGGTGAGCACCGCACCGCGGCCGTATTTTATCGACGACGTGCCGTGATTGTGCAGTTGCTCGTCATTATGCGAATCGATATCGCGCCCCGGGAAAAGCGTCTCGATGTGCTTGAGAAACTTCGAGTCGATCGCCATGAGGTCTTCGAAATGGCCGTGCTCAGGACAATCCTTGATCATCCAGATCTCGCCGTCGCGTTCGACGATCTGGGCCTTGATCTCGCCGACCTTGTCGTTGACAAGCGTCGCAACCTCGCGATCGCCGCTAATGATCGCCTCGCGCGCCTCGATCACACAATTCGGGCAAAGAGAATCGGTTTGTCTGGGGAAGCCCAGTGTCGGTTTGGTCTTTTGCCAAGACTTTAGCATAGGCCTGTCGGACCATTTCGGAACGAAAGATGGGTTAGGTTTAAACTTGTTTACGCTTCGTACTGCGTTAAAAAGGCCGCCGGCGATATACGTCAATCCTTTTTCGAAATGCTTAACTGGTCTCATAATTAAAAATAATATTGCTCGCTCGAATGCTTTCGAGCTATCAAATCAAAAGATTTATCAAGTTGCAGAGAGCGTGGACTCGTACTGGTAGGGGCAATATTTATGCCACGAGGAGCGGTGTCCACATTCGTGCAAAACATTAGTAAATATAAGTAACGTAAAGGCCTCAAGCTTTAACAGAAATCCGTAGCCCGTGTGTCTTTGCGATACGGAAGGTAGTGGCGGATCGGTTTCGCGCCCTATTGATACAGTTCCACGAACTTAATTCGGCTCAACGTAGTACGGGTTAAATACCTGTTTAACGGCAAGGCTCTCACCGTGACCGCGATTGCGATGCAATTTATCTAGATTATCAGAAGACTGGGGTTTTTGTGAAAGTGTTTACTTAACGTTCACTATTAAGCGCCGAATTTATCCGATACATGAGGCGCATAGTGTTAAGTATTAAAACTAATACATTTCGCGTCTCTCGAAAGGACTTTACAGGAAAAACGTATTGTGCTAAATTCTCAGACACTTCAAGGGAAATTGGGTTTTCCGTTCACATCGACAAAAGAAATCATTTCATTCAACTGAATTTTGTTGAAGCAGTTTAAAGGCTCTCCACGCATCTCGTGACTACCTTTTCGGGTAGAGATTTATGTCCATTCGTTTTGGAACCTCCGGCTGGAGGGCGGTGATCGCGGACGAGTTTACCTTTAATAATGTCGAGCGTGTTACGAAAGCGATTTGCGGATATTTGAAAAATTCGAAATCGAGCGGGCCAATTGTCATCGGGAATGATACGCGGTTCATGGGCGAGAAATTTGTGGCGATCGCTGCGGACGTGGCATCCCGAAGCGGATTCAAAATTCTCAGATGCATTGAACCGGTGCCGACTCCTTGCATGTCGTTTGCCATTCGGAGCGAGAAGGCCCTGGGCGGAATAAACTTTACGGCGTCGCACAACCCGCCGGAGTATCAGGGGATCAAGTTTTCGACGGCCGACGGTGCACCCGCATTGCCCGAGGTGACGGGTGAGATCGAAAGATTGATCAGCGGCGAGGCGGATCCCGGGGAAGATTCATACGGCAACATAGAGGATTTTGATCCGCGTTCGGGATACCTCGAAGATTTGCGTGCGAAGATCAGGTTCGACGTTATTGCAAAGTCGGGCGGGCGCTACGTCTACGATCCCCTTTGGGGAACGGGCCGCAACTATCTTGACGCGGTGCTTCGCGAGAATGGCAACGAAGTTTTGACAATTCATGATTGGCGAGACGTGACCTTTGGCGGCAAATCACCCGAGCCCGGCGAAGATCACCTGGATGAGCTTCGCGAACTGGTCAAGTCTGGGAATTTAGCCTTGGGTTTAGCGACTGACGGTGACGCTGATCGCTTCGGGATCATCGATAGCAATGGCGAATTCATCACGCCAAATCAGCTCGTCGCAGTTTTGACAGATTATCTTGCGGAAAGCCGCCGATGGACGCAAGGCGTCGGGCGAAGCGTGGCGACTTCGCATCTCGTAGACCGCGTGGCCGAGTCGAGAAATTTGAAGTTATTTGAGACGCCGGTGGGATTCAAGTATATCGGCGAATTGATAAACGCGGACGAGATTATCTTAGGTGGCGAAGAATCGGCGGGGCTTTCGATTCGTGGGCAC
>JBHENZ010000054.1:0-8829 GCA_046261815.1 Pyrinomonadaceae bacterium
AAACGGAACAGCGTATTCCGGCTTCGAAGCAGCCGCAGCGACTGTTGCCGCAGGCCGCGTCCTCTGTGCCAAGCCAAAGTTCGAAAAAAGCGAAAGGCCCGCCAGCAGGCCAGTTAAGATTCGTTTCACGAAATATTTCCTCAAAATTTCCTGGGCGTATTGAAACAATTAATGCTGCGCCTCTAAAATTAAATCTATCACAGGGAGGCAAAACTAATGGAACGCGACAATATGATGCACGGAGCTCGTACGGCGTTGAACACCAATCAGGAAATTCGAGCTTGGGCCGAAAACTATCTGAAGGAAAAGACGCGAAGCGAGAATTTGAATATGACCGATGAAGAATTCGAAAAACACTGGAAATATCACAAGCCGGAAATCATTCACGCCGGAGCGGCGGAGGCGATGCAGGCCTACCGCGAGCGGTCAAGAGAAATTTGACGCTCGTACCGCTCTTTTCGAGGCAATCGGAACTCACAACAAGCTGTACGGCTGAGCTCGTTACTTCTCCGCCGGAATGTCGTATTCAGGCTTCTTCGCTCCCATTAGCCACTTATCAAACCAGCCCACAATATGCTGGAGTCGCTCAATTCGATGCCAGGGTTGGCCGGAGCGTGAAAGCTCGTGGTTTTCATTTGGGAATCGGACCATAACTGTGGGAACCTTACGGTACTTTAACGCTCTAAACAGCTCTTCGCCGCCGGCCGCCGATGGTGTTCGCCAATCGGTTTCGCCGAGAATGAACATCATCGGCGTCTTAATTTTCGCGACGTGCGTAATGGCCGATCGGTTTCGAAAGCCCTCGACATCCTCGAACGGAGCGCCGCGAAACCAGCTTGGTTGAAACTGCGTGAAATCGGCCGTGTACCACCAGTTTGCCCAGTCCGAGATGTCGCGTTGCGAGACGGCCGCGGCAAATCGATCGGTCTGCGTCACGGCCCAGTTCGTCAGAACTCCGCCGCCTGAGCCGCCTGTTATCCCGAGCTTTTTCTCGTCGACGTACCCGCGTTTGATTACCTCATCGACAGCCAGCATTAAATCTTTGTGGTCGTCGCCGGGATAGTTGTATTGAATTATGTTGCCGAAATCCTGCCCGTACGAAGTCGAGCCTCGTGGATTTGGATAAACGACGATATAGCCCTTCGCGGCCAGCCACTGAAACTCGTGGTCGAATACGTAGCCGTACGCCGCGTGCGGCCCGCCATGGATGTTTAAGATTAGCGGATACTTTTTCTTCGGGTCGAAGTCGGCCGGCTTTTGCACCCAGGTTTGAATGCGTTTGCCGTCAAAGCTCTTGTACCAGATATCGTCCGGTTCCGTCAGATTCAGTTTTGCAAACAAGGCGTTGTTCAAGCTGGTTAACTGTCGCGAACGGCCGCTAGCGCGGTCGAGAACGTACAAGTCGCCGATCACCGTCGGTGTAGAACGGGTATAGACGATCTTGCGTGCGTCCGGTGTCGCCTGGAAGGAAAGAATGGCGTGGTCGCCGCGAGTAACGTCGGTCAGCTTGCCGGTCGTATGGTCGAAAATGGCAAGATTTGTGCGGCCTTCTTTTGCAAAGCGTTCGATTATTCCCTTGCCATCCGCCGTCCAGATTGGGCCGGTGCCGCCAGCGGCACGCGGCGGGGCCTGATCGCCGGTCAGTCCCGCTCCGACATCGAAATCGAAATCCGCCGTGAGATTTTTTGCTTGCGCGTCTTTCGTCAATTCGAGAACCCAGAGGTCCGGCTGTGAATAAGATCGAATTGGCGTTGCGGTCGATGTGGTAAACGCGATCTTACGGCCGTCCGGGCTCAAGGTTATCTGCCCGATGCCCATGGGAATTCTTGTCAGCAAGCTTGGATGGCCACCGGAAACAGGCAGGGAGTATATTTGCGTGCTCGGGGTTTCGTAATAGGGCTCGACTTTTCGGTTCGAGACAAAATAGATTTTCGAACTATCCTTTGCCCAAATAGCGCCGCCTTCGCTAAAGACGCCTTTTGTTAGCTGCTTCGGTTGTACTTTCTGCTCGGGGCTTCGCGGAGCTTCGATGACCCATAAATGATTCGGCCTCGACGGATCGACGTATCCGCTCGAATCCGAACGATAGACCGCGCGCGTGATCACGCGAACGTCCGATTCCCGTTCGCCGGGCGTCGGCGTGGGTTTGCCCTGTTTTCCAATGTCGTCAGGGTTAGCTCCGCTGCCGAAGACGATCCGCTTTCCATCCGGCGACCAGATGGGTCCACCGGCTCCGCGCGGCATAGAAGTGTAGGCCCACGAATCGCCGCCCGCCATCGAAAGCATGTACAGCTGCGGCGGATCTGGCCGGCCGTCACGCTCGCCCGATCTCGCAAACGTTAGAAAATTGCCGTCGGGCGACCATCGCGGATTCGTGTCTCGCGTGCCGCTCGTCAATCGCCGCGGGTCTTCGCTGCCCGCGGTCGAAACGACCCAGACGGACGTGTCGTAATTGGTCTTCGCGGCGTTAACCGTCACCTTTACGAACGCCACACGCGAGCCATCGGGCGAAACCTGCGGATCGCCAACCCAGACGAAATCGAACAGGTCTTTTTCGGTGATCGAGCGCTTCTGCGCATCCGCGTAGCTACCAAGCAGAAGTATGGCGAGCAGAACTGGAAGGAACTTAGGGTGTCTCATACAAAATGTACCTAAGGAAAAAAGACAGGAACCGTGGTAATCGTTTCCTGTCTCAGTGTCTCACTGTCTCTCCGTCTCCTTGTCTCTCTCTTACACGCCCGGCATCGCCTTCTTGAGCGGCTTTAGTAAAAAGAAGAGCACGACGGCCATAAACAAGGCCATTAACGCCAGCACAAGGAAAAATGTCGACTGTAGCCAGATGTCCCAGAAAATGCCGATCTGTGTGAGCTTGTTTCCGATTGCGGTGGCGACGAACCAGCCACCCATCAATAGGCCGCGTTTGGCAACCGGAGCGACCTTAGAGACGAGCGAGAGTCCCATTGGCGACAGCATCAGCTCACCGAGAGTGACAATGGCGTAAGCTAGGATGAGCCAAAAGGGAGAAACGCGGAAAAGATATGCGTTTTGCAGTATCGCCTCGCGGTTGTCGTTGCCGGCACCGGGACTAACATCGTTGACGGCAGCTATGAGTTGCTGTTCACCCGTAATCTGGGTGTTCGGATTCGCAGGTGCCATCCCGATAGGCTGCTTGGTAACCTTTTCAATCAACTCTTTGTCACCAGTCGATATCTCTTTAGTTGTATCAATAGTTTTTGTCGAGAACTTTACGCCAAAGATAGTGTTCTTACCGTCTGCTCCTTTCGCGTTTTGTATTCGATCCGCCGCATCCTTCGACATTCCGGCGGCACCAAGGTTGGCAAGCACGCGCTCATTAATGCGGAACTCACCACGCGAAAGCTGATCGGCCGTTTTGGTCATATTCTCGCCGATCGTCGCGCCGTACCACAGTACGAGGAACGAGAGGCCGGTGAGTGTCATACCGAACGCCATCTTCGTCGGGGTGGACGGTTCCTTGCCGCGTCTATCGAGCCAGCCCCAGAACCACACGAGCGGAAATGTAAACACGATGACCCAAAAGGCATTTATCGAATTGGAGATAGTGCCCGAGACAGCCCATTCCGTATTATCGTCTGCAAAATACGTAAGCGTCGATCCGTTCTGATGGAACACCATCCAAAAGACAATCACAACCCCAAAAATCACTACCAGTCCGAAAGCTCGCTTCCAATCCGGTACGCGACTAAGTAGCGTGGAGGAGCTGCCGGCAATACTCCGATCATATTCGGAATCCCCTTGACCAATGATGTCGCGACTGACAAAGAACCCGAAGATGCTAATCGCAGCAACGATCAGACCGGTGGCGACGGCAGCATAAGCGCCCGAGAAAGGGAGTATTCCCGGAACAAAATACACTCCAAGACCTGCCAGGATCCCGGCGATAATAAAAGGCGCGGCCTTAAGACCCGCCGTCAATCGTCCGGGATTTCTGGGCACGCTGTAGTCGTCCGAATTCGAGCGGGGCGTCTCAACGCCTTCCCACTGGTCACTTACGCCATGTGGCGGGACGTCGGCAGCCGTCGCGGCGGCGTCGGCAGCCTGTTCTGCATCTGTGATTGCGGAGCGATTATCCGTGTGAGCAATGAGACTTTTGAAGTACCACAAGATAGCAACGGAAATGACCATTCCGAATGCCGCAACGGCAAATGCGGCATGCACGCTTACCGTAGCCTTGACGATCTCCATCACGATCGGCGCGGCGAACGCTCCGATGTTGATGCCCATGTAAAAGATGTTGTAGGCGCGATCTTTGAGGTGGCTGCCTTCGGGATAGAGGTTGCCGACCATCGTCGAGACGTTTGGCTTAAAGAAACCGTTACCGATCACAAGGCAGGTCAGCGCCGCGTAAACGGCCCATAACTGCGGTATCGACAACAGGCCGTGGCCGGCCATGAAGAAGAAACCGCCGATCATCACAGCCCTTCGATAGCCGGTGATCTTATCGGCGATTAGCCCGCCGATGAGGGGGCTCGCGTAAACGAACATCAGATAATTCGCGTAAAGAGAAGTCGCCTCGGCTGCGGTCCAGCCGAATCCGTCGACTGGATCGCGGAGATATAAAACGAAAAGAGCAAGCATCGAGTAGAAGCTGAACCGCTCCCACATCTCGGTCGCGAACAAAACATACAGCCCGGGAGGGTGTCCCTCGGCGTGATTCATCGCCGGGGGGTTGTTAAAAGTTCCGACATTTGCACTCATTATAAGCTTCCCCTTGAGTTGGAGTTTGGAAGAGAATTAGGCAAAATATAGCAGATAAAACCCTTTACTAAAAGCAGAACGGCAGGTCGCAAGCCTCGATCTCCCGCAGAATTTACACGATTTCGATGCAGCAATTTCAAGAACTTGGCCAGGGCATAGAAGCCCGTTGGCGTGCAGCCAATTACAACGAGACCGTTTTTCCACAGCTTGCCGCCGAAGGGCTCGCCCGAGCTGCGATTCCATCAAAGCTCAATGCGTGGGACGTGATCGATTGGGCGCTTGCTTCGTCCGAGCTTCCGCCGCAAAAGGATCCGCATGCAAATTTCGGCGATCCGCCGATTACGCTATTTGTCGCTCCGCGATTTTACGTTGACGCTTATTTCTGGCTCGAAGGCACGACTTCGATTCATCAACACGGGTTTTGCGGAGCATTTCAGGTGTGGATGGGTTCGAGCATCCACAGTTGGTACGCGTTTGAGCCGACTGACAGGGTCAACGCGTTCACCGAAATCGGACGCATGGATCTCCAGCTCTGCGAGCTGCTCGAGATCGGTGCGATTCAGGAGATAAGGGCCGGTCGCGATTATATACATTCGCTGTTTCATCTTGATCAGCCTTCGGTCACCATCGTCGTCCGTACCGATCAGAGTCCGCTTTCGCTGCCGCAATTCGATTATCGCAAGCCTTCCCTGGCGATCGATCCGTTTTTCGAGCACTCCACGACGACAAAAAAGATGCAGTGCATCACCGCTATGTTTGGTGCCCGCCGGGAGGAGACTGACGAGGTGGTCGGCCGCCTGCTCGAAGAAACCGATTTCCAAACGTCGGTAAAAATTTTAACGACACTTCATGGGCATCTCGGCGGCAGCACGATCGATAAAATGTTTGGGCTTTCGCAGCCGGCGGAGCGTTTTCAGAAGTTTCTCGACATTGTGCGGCGACAACACGGCAAGCTTGCCGAGACGCTTCCGGCCGTCTTCGCGCATCGACAGCGCACGAGCGAGCTCGTTCGCCGCCGAAGCTATATCACCGATCCTGAACACCGTTTCTTCTTCGCCTTGCTGCTCAATGCCGACGATCGAGAAACCGTTTTTTCCCTTATCGGGCAACGGTATCCGGACATCGACCCGATCGAGAAAGTTCTCGATTGGATCGACGATCTTTCGCGAACGCGCCTGGCCGGCTCTGCCGCCGGGAGCAATGCACTCGGCATCGCGGATTTCGACGAACTCGACCTTTCGCTTGTTGAAAATTTGTTAAAGGGAAAAAATGACGAGGAAATACAAGAAATACTCACCCAAGATTACGGTGCCGAACGTCTCGCCGCCCGCGAGTTCGAAAGCAAACTCAACCGTATCCGCGCTTCCGTCATCTTTCAGCCGCTCCTGGATTTTAGATTTTAGATTTTAGATTTTAAATTTGATTCAGCTGAAGACGTGATGCCAGGAAGAAGGCCAATTGTCGGGTCATGAGCAGGGGATTTTCTCGCACTCGTATGTCTGTTTGCGTGATGTTTTCCGTTGGCTTAGACTTTATGTTCATGCCCCTGTAGCTCAACGGTTAGAGCAGCAGACTCATAATCTGTTGGCTGTAGGTTCGAATCCTACCGGGGGCATTCAAAAAAACTTAAACGGGAGATCAGAGTAAGATTAGGTCCCTTTTCTTTTGTCTCCCTCTTTTAGTCTAATTTCCTGGTAGCGCATACGGGAGTCGAACCCGTCTTTCGAGATTGAGAATCTCGCGTCCTAACCGATAGACGAATGCGCCGCGCGCGCGTCTCAGGGCCTGCGAGTGTATATACTAGCCTTTTCCGAAGAATTCAGCAAAATCGAGATGCTGCCGCCGCCGAAGTTTCCGACGAGAAGATCAAGCCTGCCGTCCTCGTTTACATCGGCTACCGCGGCCCGTTTCGGGTAAGGCCCCGTTCCGTAATTTCCATCGAAAACAAAACGTCCGTCAGCCGACATCGATCGCCGTCGCCGTTACCATAAAAAATCGTAAGCGTGTTCGACGAAGGTGACGCAACAACAATGTCGAAATAGGCGTCGCCATTGAGGCGAACCGCCTTAATGTCCGCCGGAAATAGGCCGGCCGCGTAACTGCGCGTAAGGCGCATCGCTCCGCCGCCCGTCCCCACAATCAAATTATCGCCATTAAAATCCGCCGAAGCGCTGTCGATCAGCAGCTCGCCCACTCGTTCCCGAAAAGGCGCGACGAACATCCGCTGTTGGCCATTCACTTCGAAAGCGAACGCGCACAAGCTTAATAACAAAATGAAGAGGGTACGGCCGGCCATACGATAAATGATTATATTATTTATATTATATTGATGCGTGGGTTGTTACCAGAGATTTCCGAGAGGCGTGCACGCGAGAATAACTGCCGAAGCCCGACCGTAAGGGAGGCGATATCGCCAGTTGGTCATTTGGTTAGTGCGAAAATGCCGCGTTGATCAATTCGACCTTAATTACGTGCGAGCTTCCGCAAATAATGCGGGCTTCTGCATTAGACATTAAAACGAAAATTCACGATATCGCCCTCTCGCATTACGTACTCTTTTCCCTCGAGCCTCATCAAACCCTGATCGCGCGCGGCCGCGTAGGTTCCCGATTTTATCAGGTCGTTATAAGAAACGATTTCCGCCCGAATAAAACCGCGCTCGATATCCGTATGAATCGTGCCCGCAGCCTTTGGCGCTTTGGTTTCCTGCGGGATTGTCCATGCTCGAACTTCCTTTTCGCCCGCCGTCAAAAACGACATCAGACCGAGTATCTTGTACGCCGATTTAATCAATTGATCGACGCCCGAGGATTCTAGTCCGATATCCTTTAAATATTCGGCGCGTTCTGGACCATCCAAAGCCACAAGCTCGGCCTCGAGCTTTGCACAGATGACGACGACTTCCGCCTTTTCGAGGGCGGCTTGCTCGAGAACCAATCGAACGTGCGGATTCGCGTCCGGCTCGGCGAGCGTCTGCTCGTCGACATTCGCCGCATAAATCGGCGGCTTTGTGCTAAGGAAAAACCAGCTTGCGACGATAGCACGTTCATCCTCAGTTAAATCTGCCGCACGTGTCGGTCGACCCTCTTCGAGAATTGGCTGAATTTTGTCGAGAATTTCTATCTCGCGTTTTGCTGCCTTGTCGCCGGCTTTTGTGGCCCTAACAGCCTTCTCACGCCTTCGTTCCGCCGATGTCAAATCTGCCAAAGCGAGCTCGATCTGTATCGTCTCGATATCGCGAACCGGATTCACCGATCCCTCGACGTGGACGATGTTCTCATCTTCGAAGCACCTAACTACCTGAATCACGGCGTCGGTCTCACGAATATTGGCAAGAAATTGATTGCCTAGGCCTTCGCCCTTCGAAGCGCCGCGCACGAGACCCGCAATATCGACAAACTCGACCGTCGCGGGCACGACCGTTTAGGTCTTGACGATTTTCGCTAGCGGCTCAAGCCGGTCGTCCGGTACGGCAACGACGCCTACGTTCGGCTCAATTGTGGCAAAAGGATAATTGGCCGCCAGCGCGGCCTCCTGCGCGGTCAAGGCGTTGAAAAGAGTAGACTTTCCTACGTTAGGCAGGCCAACAATTCCGGCTTGAAGCATATGCAAGGTTAAAAATCCCGGAACCTGCGTCCGGGATTCCAAACTTTATATTCTAGAGCCGCAGCGGGTATTTGAAAACGCTCGTTCCGCTTACCGGGAAGGATACACTTCATAACGTCGTGTTTCCGCCAGTTTACTGCCGCGGTAAATACGCATTCGGGATCGGTCTGTCAGTGGCCGTTCCGAATGCTCGAAACGTGTATCCCGCCTGGCTCTGGAGGATGTACCAATTTCCGTCGGAGGGACGGAATACGGCGAGGTCGTAACGGCCGTCGCCGTCAAAATCGCCTGTCGTCGGCAAGTCATCGGCAACGCCGAAATTTTGCTGACGGAAACCGGCCGTCGACTGATAGAGGTACCACGTGCCCGAGCGAAAAATGCCGAGATCCGTTTTGCCGTCGCCGTCGAAATCGGCCTGTACCGGCGTGTCGGTCGAGACACCCCAGTGGAATGCGAAAAACGTCCCGGCACTGCCCTGCACATACC
>JBHENZ010000055.1:0-10657 GCA_046261815.1 Pyrinomonadaceae bacterium
CGCCCGAATCTTCGACTTCGAGCGCTACGCGCGTTGCATCGCCGAACGAGCGGAAAGTGATTGTCCCGCCGTCCGGCATTGCGTCGATCGCATTCGTCGCAAGCGCTATCACCGCCTGCTGTAGTTGGCCGGCGTCGGCGAATAAAGTGGGAACGCCGTCGCCGATTTCGAGCACGATCTTTATCTTTCCTCCCCGGTTTTGATGTGAAATCAGATTGGCCGACGATCTGAGAATTTCGCCGGTGTCGATCTTGTGTCGGTCGCCGGTGCGCATTCGCGAAAAATCAAGAAGCCCCGTGGTAATCGATTTGCAGCGAAACGCTTCGCTTTTGATCAGGCCAAGATATTCGTGGAGGTCCTCGAACGCCTCCGAATTCTCAAAGGCGCCCTCGTCGACCCGCTGTTCGAGCGCTTCGGCACAGGCCGCGATCGTCGCAAGCGGATTGTTGATTTCGTGCACGACGCCCGCCGCCAATCTGCCGACTGCGGCCAGCTTTTCCGCCTTACCCACGGCATGAATCGCGTCCACCCGCATCGTCACGTCTTCGCCGACCGTGATGACGTGCGTGACCTCACCGGTTTCCGGGTTGGTCATCGGCACTTTGCTGACCAGCCAGTGTTTGGTCGCACCGTTCTCGTCAGATGTGCGTTGCTCGATCCGCTCGATCTCGCCGGTTCTGAACGCCCGCTCGAATTCTTCCCTCACACGTCCTTCGGGATAACGCGACAGCACATCGAACACGTTTCGCCCAATAGCCGAATCCCGCGGAATGCCCTGTACGCCAATTTCCCGATGGCGATTCCACGTCACGATGCGAAAATCCCGGTCGACGACGTATAGCGAAACGGGCAACGCATCTAGAACGGCCTCGGTGAATCTGCGATGGTCTTCTTTTGCCAGGCTGATCGAATCGTCGATCGCGGCCTCGTAGTGGGCGGAGAGATTCACACTCATCGCCGCCATCTGCGTCGCGGCGTTGATAAGATCGCCTTTGACGTCGGTCAATTCCTCACTGTTGACAAAGCCCGCGATCAATGCTCCGCGCGTTTTGCCATTGATATGAACGGGCGAAATGTATTCAATTTGATGTTCGCCGCGGGTTAAAAGAAACTCGTCACGGCGCTCTTCCTTGTAGCCGATCTGCGGTGGAAGGAATGCGAGCCACTTTTCAATTTTCGCCCGGTTGAAAAAATCGCCTTCGATCTCGCCCGATGCAACGAAACCGCAGCTAACCAGACCGATGTTTTCAAGCTCGGCGACAAGAACGCAGATTTCGGCACCGGTCGCCGCACGTACGGCGTCGGCCACGCGGGCGGCCACTTTTTTCGGGTGAACGGTAAACAGCAGGCTTCTGCCAAGGTCGGAAATGAATCTTAATTCGGCGCGCTCTTCACCCGTGCTTCCCAATTTGGAAAACAATTTGGCCTGCTTTTTCACGGCTGAGGGCGAAGTCGGCATTCGGCGGAAATAACGCGGTGGAAATTAAGGAAAGCGGGACGGATTGGCAAGGTTGGAAAAGGTCGTTGAAGCCCGTTCTAGAGCTTTTGCTCTCCCAAGTATTAAAAAACTTTTTAAACATTTTGTCAATATGTTTGGCCTATCGCGGGACGGTTGACGTGAGCGTTTTTTTCAGGCAGAAATCATAATGTCTTTCGATGAAAGCCTTTCTGATGCAACAGTTGGAATTGATCCGGATCATTTTTGTTTTCCTGGCTTGTGTTGGGACGATTGGGGCACAGACGGTAGTCGATAAAACGGTGGCCTCGGTGGCCGATGGCGTCCGAACGGAGCTGATCACGCTCTCCGATTTGAAGTGGCAGCTCGCATTGCAGCCCGGTGCATCGCTCGACAACCCGGTTTCGGCCGAGCTCAACACCGCCCTGCAAACACTAATCAACCAGCGGGTTTTCGCCCTTGAGGCCGAGCGTCTTCCTCGAAACGCACCGACCGATGAGGAAATCAGCCGTGAGATCGCGAAGCTCGTCGCTTATTTTCCCAGCCCGGCCGATTTTGAAAGGCGTCTTAAGCAGGTCGGCTTTTCATCGATCCGCGATGATAATTTTGAGCGGATAATTGCTCAGCGCGTCGCAATCGAAAAATACCTTGCCTTCCGATTTCGCTCGTTCATCGTGATAACCGCCGACGACGAAGCAAAATACTACCGCGAAATTTTCGTCCCCGATTTTCGCCGCCGGTATCCCGGTTTGCTGATGCCCACGCTCGACAGCCGTCGCAACGAGATTCGCAAGCTGCTTACCGAAGAGCGCGTCGCCCGTCAGATCGACGCGTTTCTCGAAGAAGCGAAACGCCGCGTCGAAATCGTCCTCCTCAACCCGGTATGAAATCGGATCCGCCATGAGCACCAAGGTGCGAAGGTGTTCGAAACAAAATACCGGCTGGCGCGTAATAGATTGTTTCCATTAATCGATTCCACGGAGTTCAAAAAATGAAAATTTCAGCTCTCTTTGCCGCGCTTCTTCTGCTCGCTGCATCCGCCGCTGCTCAAACTTCGCAGGCTCGGGTCGACACCTTAAAGCCAGGCAGCAACCTTGTGGTGCAGGGTGTGCCGCCGATTCCAAACGAACTCGTCGCGGCCGTCAAAAAATATACCGAGGCGATTCCAGTTGGGTTTGGCGATTGGCACCCAACCCGGCGCGAAATGCTCGTCGGCAAACGTGCCGGTAATACGGGGCAAGTGCACATCGTTACGTCGCCGCTCGCGACCCCGAGGCAGCTCACCGATTTCCCCGATCCGGCCGGCGGGGGATCGTTTCAGCCAAAATCAGGTGATTTCTTCACGTTTTTCAAAGCGACCGGCGGTAACGAGATCAGCCAGATGTATCGCTACGACACCGCAACCGGCACTGTGACCCGCATTACCACCGACGACAAAAAACGGATCGGCGGCGGCCCATGGTCTACGGCCGGCGACCGCCGCGTCTATACGGCCGTGATGACCGGCGCGGCTACAACCGAAGGGTTTAAGACCGAGATACACGTCGTCAACCCAGCGGACCCCGCATCGGCGAAGTTGATCTCGAGCCTCGACGGTGTTGGCTGGGGGGTTTTGGACTGGTCGCCGGATGACAAAAAACTACTTATCGGCCAATACATCTCTGTAAATGAGAGCTATGCCTGGCTGCTCGATCTCGAAACCGGCGAGAAAACGTTGCTCACGCCAAAGACGGGCGATGAGAAAATCTCTTACGGCGGAGCCGAATTCAGTTACGACGGGAAAGGGATTTATTTGACGACCGACAAGGGCTCGGAGTTTCAGCGACTGTCCTATATGGACATCGCGACACGCACAATCAAACCGCTAACCTCTCACATCGACTGGGACGTAGACGGGTTTGAGCTGTCGGCCGACGGCAAGCTTCTCGCCTTCACGACAAACGAGGACGGCATCACCAAATTCCACGTCATCGAAACGGCCACCGGAAAAGAAATAAAGCTGCCGGCTTTGCCCGTCGGCGAGGTTGGCGGATATTCGTGGCACCGCAAGACTAACGAACTCGGGATGACGATCATTTCGTATCAATCGATCGCCGACGTGTATTCGCTCGATCTCAAGACGAAAAAGCTGACTCATTGGGCGAAGGCCGAGCTCCACGGTTACGACACGAGCGGTTTGCGGGCGCCCGAACTGGTTCGCTGGAAGAGCTTCGACGCCAAAACCATTTCGGGTTTTTATTACCGCCCGCCCGCAAAATTCACCGGTAAGCGGCCCGTGATCATCAACATCCACGGCGGTCCCGAGGGGCAGGCGACGCCGGGCCCGCTGGGCCGCAACGGCTATCTTGTCAATGAGCTGGGGATCGCAATGATCTACCCTAACGTTCGCGGCTCGTCCGGTTACGGCAAAACGTTTCTGAAGCTCGACAACGGTTACCAGCGTGAAGATTCGGTGAAAGACATCGGCGCGCTGCTCGATTGGATCGCCACTCAGCCCGATCTCGATAAAGATCGCGTGATGGTCACCGGCGGCAGCTACGGCGGCTACATGACGCTCGCCGTCGCGACCAACTACAACGACCGCATCTGCTGCAGCCTTGACGTCGTCGGCATCTCGAACTTCGTCACGTTTCTGAAAAACACGGAAACGTATCGCCGCGATCTCCGCCGCGTCGAGTATGGCGACGAGCGCGATCCTAAGATGAACGAGTTTCTCCAAAAAATCTCGCCGCTGACCAACGCGAAGAAAATTCAGAAGCCGCTTTTTGTCGTCCAGGGCAAGAACGACCCGCGTGTGCCCTATACCGAGGCCGAGCAGATCGTCGCCGCCGCTCGCTCTAACAACACGCCGGTGTGGTACCTGATGGCGAATGACGAAGGCCACGGCTTTAGCAAAAAGAACAACCAGGATTATCTTTTCTACGCCACGGTTCTGTTTGTAAAGGAACATTTGCTGAAGTAGTACTCGCGTTAGTGTCCAGGCAAATCGGCGAGAACGCAATTAGCTGCTCCTCGGCCGGCGGTCTTCCGGTTCGTGTTATTTCGTGTCTTTTCGTGCGACTTGTGGTTCGCGTTTTTGGCCACTAGGGGCGTTGCCACGAAAAAGCACGACAGGCACGAAATGAAAACGCATTCATGCCCTCAACGAACTTCGACTGAGACAGCCAGAACTATTGCCTCCTTGATTTTTTGGGCCGTCGGCCTCTATCATCGATATTCATGCCGGAGTGGCGAAATTGGTATACGCACCAGACTCAAAATCTGGCGGGCTTTACACCCATGTCGGTTCGAGTCCGACCTCCGGCACCAGGATACAAATCGAAAATTCAATCGGGATGGGCGAGCCGGAATGCGTATATATCGATCCAAACGGGGATCGCGAAAGTGCTTGTATTTAGGTCGAAAAGCCCGCGCGGTACCTGCCCGACGCCGCTGTAGAAATCGACACGACTGAAAATTTTGCAAACACTTTCAAGCTGAATCGATGAAAAATCACTAGCATATTGCCTCCGATCTATGCCATCATATGAGCACTGGGGGTGATATTATGATAAATAATAAAACCGGGGACAGTAAAAACTAACTGGATCCGAAATCAATAACAGAAACGGCGTAACTCTGAAAGTTACGCCGTTTCTGTTATTGATGGAGCGGACGAGTGTCGAGGGTTAATCTTCGACACTCGCAGCCACAAAAAGTTAACGTCGGTAATTGATGACTTCGCCGTTGTCGACGCGAGTCGTTCGAATACCATTTCTGTTTTGCGTGACGTTAGCAACGGCGCCGTCGATATTTATCGTGCCGTTGTAATATGAGCCGTAACTCATATTACCGCCAATATAGGCGGTGACACGCCCGTTGTTAGAGATCGTCAATGTAATCTCGCTTCCGTCGGCGGGGCTGCGGCCGTAAAAGGTTCCGCGAGCCCATGTCGGAGGCGCGCTTGCGTTGCCGCCCCAATTCCCGCCGCCGCCGCCCCATCCGCTATCGGTGCGGTAATAATCGATGCGTTCGCCGTTGTCGGTTCGGATGGTACTAATACCGTTACGAAAATTAGTGACCCGCGAGGTTGCACCATTGATCCATAAGGTGTTTCCACGCCGATACGCGCCGTACGACATCGAACCGCCAACATCTGCGCTAACCCGTCCGCTGTTATCGATGGTCAAGATTATACGGGTTCCGTCGTAGGGATTTCGGCCGTAGAAAGTGCCGCTGGCCCAACTCGGCGGTCTGACCCCGCCCGGTCCCGGCATCCCAGGATTCCCAGGATTCCAACCGCCACCACCGCCGCCGTTCCATCCGCCGCCCTGAAGACCTGGCAGATCATACGTATCCGCGATCCGATTGATGTCACGCCGAAGATCGCGCCATTGTCTTTCCAGCCGACGAGCATACCGGTCGTTTCGCATCAGCGTATCAACCTGATTAGCCGAGGGCATGATCGCCTGCACTTCATTGCGGCTCTGCCACCAATTGTCGCCGCTGTCGAAGCGCCGGCGGAGCCGGTCGACTGCGTTTTCAAAATTGGAAACGATGCGGTCTTCGGTGTTCGACGTGCCGCCCGCGCTTCGAAAATCGCGACTGAATGCGTCGCTCGAATTTTCGAGATTTCGAATAAATCCATCGACGTCCGTTCGCGAATACTGGTTGCGGCTTTGACCGAATGCCGCACTTGAAAGTGCGATCAGAGTCAGCATGCAAATTGTCAAATAAAAGGTTGTTTTCTTCATTTTCTCTCTCCTGAGCTTTTTACTTTCGCCGGCACCGGCCTCGGTGGCTGGAGTTTTGAAATTTTCCCGGAACCCGTCTGGTCCGTCGTTTCAGAGTTGTTAATGACCGTAAACTGACAACGACCGGGAGAGACTGCTACTCTAAAACACGTAAAGCATTATATTAAATTAGTAACCGGCCGCACAACGCATTTTCGGAATGCACATCTCCGAGTTCGATTTCGACCTGCCCGCTGAACTTATTGCCCAGCATCCGCTCACGGCCCGCGAGCATTCGCGAATGCTCGTCGTTAATCGAGCGGCTGGCACTTATTCTGATGAAAAATTTGCCCGCTTGGAAGCTTATTTAAATCGTGGCGATGTGCTTGTGTTAAACAACACACGCGTTTTTCCCGCCAGGCTGATCGGTCAAAGCGAAACCGGTGCAAAGATCGAGATTTTTCTCGTCCGCGAAATCGATAAATTACGCTGGGAAGCTCTTGCCAAACCGCTGCGAAGGCTCGCCCCGGGTAAACGCATCTTTTTTGCCGAGCAATTGACGGCAATCGTTCTCGAAAAAACGGACGACGGCCATCTGATCATCGCGCTAACAACCGACGGCGATTTTTTTGAGGTAATCGACCGAATCGGAAAAACACCTCTGCCGCCGTACATTAAGCGAGACGCTAATGCAGAAATAAAAGCCGATCGCGAGCGATATCAGACGGTTTTCGCACGCTCACGCGGAGCAATTGCCGCACCGACGGCGGGTCTTCATTTTACTCCTGAAATCCTGAAGCGCCTTCGCAAAATCGGCGTGCAAATTGTTGAGATCACCTTGCATGTCGGCTACGGCACATTCGAGCCTGTACGTGTTAAAGATGTGCGGGTTCACAAGGTCAGCCCGGAACGGTACTCGATCACCGAAGAAGCGGCCGCGACGCTAAATCGCGCGAAAAGCGAGAATCGTTTGATAATCGCCGTCGGCACCACGACTACGCGAACGCTTGAGGACAATTTTGCCAAATACGGCCGATTTAAGGCGGTTGGCGAACAAGCTGAGCTTACGATCACGCCCAGCCACGATTTTAGGGCGATCGATGGTCTTCTCACCAATTTTCATTTGCCGAAAAGCTCGCTGTTAGTTTTAGTTTCCACATTCGCCGGTCACGAACTTATAATGAAAGCATATCGGCATTCGGTCGCGTCTCGGTACCGCTTTTACAGCTACGGCGACTGTATGCTCATTTTGTGACACGGTGCGAAAACGATGGCCGTCCTTAGCACAATCCTCAACCTTTTTGGCCCCCCGGTCGAATCCGATCCGATCGTGGTCGTGCCGGCTCGGCCAACTACGTACAAAATTCGTGCGCTGACCGCAAATCAACGAGACGAGGTGCTAAGGCTAAATTCGCGTTGTTTTCGCGACGGAGAAAATTACACAAAGCATACCTTCTCGTATCTTCTGAATGAGCCAACGACTGTCAGCTACCAGGCTGTCTCGGCCGAAGGCGAAATGACCGGTTTCGTTTTTGTGATGGTAAATAAAGATGGCTCGGGTCATATCACGACCATCGGAGTCGCACCGGAACACCGCCGCCGCGGAATCGCGGCCCGACTGCTCAAACAGGTCGAATCCGCACTTACCTTCAAAGGCGCCTCGACCCTCGTCCTCGAAGTTCGTGTCGGCAACAAGGCCGCGCAGGAGCTTTACGCTCACGGCGGATTCCGCGTCACCCAACGCCTCGTCAAATACTACAGCAACGGCGAAGATGGGTACCTGATGATGAAGGCGCTTGGTGTAACCAGTTAGTGCGGCTCGCGGTGGAAATTCATTACCGCTCGGGGTGGCGTAAGGTTTGATGCTGCGTCTTTGTAAGGACTGGCTTCAGATTCCGACGTTAACTACCGCTACCGCCGGCGGTACCGACGACTTCGTTGATCCAAATCATTGCAATTTGCAGTACCTAAAATCTACCCGATCACGGACGCGCGCCTTTCCGGACTGTCGCATTTCGAACAGGTCGAACGACTAATTGCAGGTGGCGCGAGTCTTATACAGCTGCGCGAAAAACACGCACCGTCGCGATTCTTCT
This sequence comes from Pyrinomonadaceae bacterium, assembly GCA_046261815.1. Classification (GTDB taxonomy): domain Bacteria; phylum Acidobacteriota; class Blastocatellia; order Pyrinomonadales; family Pyrinomonadaceae; genus OLB17. The sequence goes on from JBHENZ010000055.1 coordinate 8,265, forward strand.
TCGAAGACGCACATGCAGCAGTTATCCTAGCCCGAAAACATGGCGTAAAAATTATTATCAACGACCGTTCCGATCTCGCACTGGCGCTTGCGGCCGATGGCGTTCACCTTGGCCAGGACGATCTGCCGTCCGCGATGGCCCGCACGATGCTTGGGTCTGACGCCATGATCGGCCTTTCGACGCACACAATCGAACAGGCACGAGCCGCGATGGATGAGCCCGTCGATTACATCGCATTCGGCCCCATCTTTGCGACCGTTTCCAAGGATAATCCGGACCCGGTCACCGGCCTTGATAGTCTCGCCCGTGTTCGACGTGAGATCGGCGATTTTCCCCTTGTCGCAATTGGCGGAATCACGATTTCGAATGTCGAGTGCGTTTTCGCCGCGGGAGCGAATTCGGCAGCGGTAGTAAGCTCGATACTGCGGGATCCAAAGGAGATTTCGACCAGAATGGCCGAATTTCGACTACATGCGAGCGATTAAGATTGTTTATCAAAGTTGAAAAATTACTTGCAATAGCGGCTGCCACTAATCCATAATCATAAAGCGGTCGGTTTCTCCCGCATTTCACATAACCGCATGCTCGAATAAATCTTTTCTAGTCCCTTCCCAATTCTCTTTTCACTTTTTTCAGGAGCCACCCCCACTCGCGATGAGCTTGCTTGATGTAGCACCGATTATTGAGCAAATGTTGTCGACATCCGACAATGTTAGCGATCTCAACTTTTCGTCCGGCCAGAAGCCGCAGGTCGAGATCAACGGCACACTTTACGCCACGGCGCCGCTTGGCCTTGGACGCCTTACGGCTTACCAAACCGAGATGATCGCGATGTCTCTGCTTCGCGACAACGCCGAGGCCGCGACACAGCTTGCCAAGCATCGCACCGCCGACCTTTCCTACGCTCTCCCCGGCAAATGCCGTTTCCGCGTCAACGTCTTTCAGCAGCGTAATTCATTTTCGATCGTGATGCGTGTGATCCCGCACGAGATACCCACATTCGATTCGCTCGCGCTCCCTCAGCAACTGGCGGATATTTCGAATCTTCGCAACGGCGTCGTCCTTCTTACAGGACCGACCGGTTCCGGAAAAAGCTCGACGCTTGCCGCCGTTATCGATCGAATAAACGAAACGAAAAGCTACCACATCGTCACGATCGAAGACCCTATCGAGTTTCTACATAATCACAAGAAAAGCACCATCAATCAGCGCGAGGTCGGCGCGGACACAAAGGATTTTGCGAGCGCCCTGCGCGCGGCGCTAAGGCAAGCGCCGAAGGTAATTCTCGTCGGGGAGATGCGCGATCTGGAAACGGCGGAGATCGCCCTCGAAGCCGCCGAGACAGGGCACCTCGTGCTGTCGACGCTGCATACGATCGATGCCTCGAAGACGATCGACCGCATTATCGGTCTCTATCCGAAGAACGAGGAACGTGTTATTCGCACGCGGCTTGCTCAATCGTTCCGCTATATCATTTCGCAGCGGCTTATCCCGCGGGCCGACGGCAAAGGTCGTATGGCCGCCGTGGAAATCCTCAGGTCTAATCCCCGAACGCGCGAATACATTGAGAAAGGTGAAAGCGAAGGCAAAACGCTGCTCGATGCCATACATGACGGCGAGATCGATGGGATGCAGGATTTCGACAGCGTGATCCGCCAAATGATCGAGGACAAAACTATCACTCTCGAAGACGGTCTCTCATACGCAACCAACCAGAATAATTTGCTGCTTCAGCTCAAGGGCCTGTCGTCCACTGAGGACTACATCTACGGGAAAAACAAATTGCCCAGCGTCAATGCCGTCACTCCCCCGCCTCCTGCACGGGTCACCGCCAACTCGGTGCTCGATATGATGGAATGAAACAATGTGTCAGTTTTCAGTAGTCAGTTGTCAGTCGTCAGCAAGCTGCTCCTCGGAAAGTCCAGGGTCGAAAGCTTCTGATAACTGATAGCCGAGAACTGATATCCAACAACTGCCAACTGATTTATGATTATTCGATGCGACAATTGCTCCGTTTCGCTCCAGCTTGACGAGTCCAAAATCCCGAGCGGTAATTTCACCGTACGCTGCCCTCGCTGCCAAAACATGCTTCGTGCCAACAAGGATGCCAAGGGCGCAAGCTCCGCAACTGCCCAACTTGCCGCGAATCAGGCCGCACCCGCCACCGGGGACAACGCGCAGAAATTTGCCGAAAAGCAAACGGATTTCGAGATAAACAGCGCATTGCGGTCGCTGCTTACCGCCTTACAGCACGGCAAAGCTACAATCGAAGAAGACGACACGAGCGAAAAACCTCGCCGCGTATTGCTCTGCCTCGGCGACCGAAAAGATGCGGTAGCTAAGGTAGTGGCGAGTGCGGGGTATCGCGTTTATATCGCCCAGACGCCGGCCCA
>JBHENZ010000056.1:0-4593 GCA_046261815.1 Pyrinomonadaceae bacterium
GTATACGGACGATACATTTGATATAACGACAGCGCTGGATGTTGTCGAGCATTTGGATGACGACATTGCGGGTTTGCGTGAGATGTATCGCGTGACGAAAAAGGGCGGCTATTCGCTGATTTTCGTGCCGGCTTTTATGTGGCTATGGGGCGTGCAGGACGATGTGTCGAATCACCGCATCCGTTACACGAAAAAACAGATAGTCGAACGGCTTGAAACTTCGGGATTCGCCGTCGAACGCGCGACCTATGCGAATTTGACATTTTTCGCGCCCATCGCTGCCGGCCGGGCCTTTATGCGCATCACCGGCTTCCGGCCCGAATCGGAAAATAATATTAATGTATCGCAACTAAACGGTGTCTTCGGCCGACTGTTTGGTTCGGAGCGGTTCTGGCTCCAGCGTCGAGATTTGCCCCTCGGGGTATCGATTGTTGTCGTCGCTCGTAAGCCGCTTGTTTAGAGCAGCTAATCCTTATTGCTAACCGCTTCAGTCCGTTCGGGGGTGAAGCCCAGCCGCGCGTGGATGGCACGGTGTTTGCTAGATAAGTCGTATACACAAAGCCTCACCCCATAATCACGCATTTGTGTAATAAATACGCTCACCAACGTGAGTAAAAAAAGGAACAATCAGGGAGTAAGAAATGAAAAAGATCGTCAATTTTGGAATTATATCGTTTGTGTTTGGTCTTATGCTTTTTGGTGCGGACACCCTAAATGCTCAGACCCGTAGAGAAAACAGGCGAGAGGCACGCCAGGAACGGCGCGAAGAAATTCGGGAAGCTCGGCGTGACTATCGCGAGGACATTCGCGAGGGACGTAACCCTCGTGCGGCTCGACGTGAGCTCAGACGGGAAGTAAGAGAGGCGCGCCGCGATTTTCGTCGTGACGTAAGACGTGGCAGCCGCGGCTGGTATTACTACAGCCGCGGTCGCCGGGTCTATTACCCGTATGCGACATACTACTATCGCAACGGCCGCTTCATTCGCAGGTACTAAGGTGGACGATCTTCGTCTTTAACAATAGGCGCCGTGTCTTTGCGAGACACGGCGTTTTTTATTTTGCGGATCGTTGTTTAGAATTTGGCGTAATGTACCAAGGCGACGATTTTTATTGCGACGAGGTGCTGAGCGGGAAGACGGCCGTCAAAGTGGCAGCCGAGACTGAAAATGTTCTGGCCTACTATCATACGCGACCGTTTTGGGAGATGCATGTGGTCGTGATTCCGAAACGTCACGTCGCTTCACTTTTGACGATCGAGGATGATGACCTCTTAATCGAAGTGCTCGATGTCGTAAAAAAAATAGCCGAAAAGATCGTCAAGGAAAAAGGAGCGGCGCGAGTGTTGACGAATCTAGGTGAGTATCAGGATTCTAAGCATCTGCATTTTCACGTGAATTCGGGCCGCACGTTTCGCTGATGAAATTCCTAGTGAGCTGAGTTGGGGGCACACTCTCAGTCCCTCCCTCCGGTCGTGTATTCGCCGTTTAACGTTGCGACGCTCCCTCGACGGTCGTGACTCTGCCTGTTAAAGCAAACTCTTCGCTTCAAAGACTTTTCCCTTCAGATACTGCGCATTGGTCACCGAATACGTGAATCCTTTTTGTATCGCGAAAGCTCCAATCTCACCTTTTTTCGATAACGCGAGAAAGCCGACCTGAATTTCTTTTGCCTTTGCCGGTCTGCGTTTGACGATGCGGCTGACGGCTTCGCGGCAGGCGGCTTCGGGCGAGCGGCCAAACCGCATCTGCTCTATCACCGTATGCGTGCCACAGATGCGGATCACCTCCTCGCCGACGCCCGAGCTCGTCGCCGCACCGATCTCGTTGTCGACAAAAAGTCCGGCTCCAATAATCGGCGAATCGCCGACGCGGCCGTGCATCTTGAAGGCGAGGCCGCTAGTCGTAACCATACCCGAAAGATTTTGGGCGGCGTCCATCGCGACCGTGCCCATTGTGTCGTGACTTGGCGAACCGTCTTCGAGAAAATGCGGTGCAAATTGCGACACCATACTCTTGCGAGTTTCGATATTTACGCCTGGCTTGTACTTCGATTTTTCGAGCCATTTTTTCCATTCTTTTTCGGATTCGGGCGAGAGCTTGGCGGATTCGAGCGGAAAGCCGTTGTTTAAGGCGAATTGCCGCGCACCTTCGCCGGAAAGAAGAACATGCGGAGTTGTTTCCATCACCTTGCGGGCGACCGAGACAGGGTGTTTTATACGGTCAAGAAACGAAACGGCGCCGATATTCGCCTTTTCGTCCATAATGCATGCATCAAGCGTGACGATGCCGTCGCGGTCGGGCAGAGCGCCGAGACCGACGCAGCAATTCGTCTCTTCTTCACTCGCGCGCCCGGCGGCCTCGACGGCATCAAGCGCGCGTCCGTGTTTTGCGAGTATCTGCCAGGCCGCGGCATTTGCTCGCAGGCCGCTGTCCCACGTCGAAACGACGAGGGGCGTCCGGATTTTCATCGATGAGAGCGTTTGCGGTTTTTGGTTCTGGCCGAGAGATTTCCTGGCGCACAGCGGCAACGCAATAATTGGCAGCTCGAGAAAATGGCGTCGGTTCATTAAATCAATTCTCCCAGATAAATTGGTTTAAGGATGCGAAACGAGTTTAATTCGTTTGGGCATTTCGTCGCAAAGTGTCTCCAAAAAAATGCGGCAGTGTCTTAATCCTTTGGGTTGATCAAAGTTTGCGGCTTCGCGGGAAAAAATTCCCACAAAGTCGCAAAGACGCGAACGGCTCGCAAAAAAACCTGCTCAAGATTCTGCCTGCTGTATTTTTCTTCACGAAAAGTTTAAATTTTAAGTTTGTCTGCAAGGCGAGATGGATACCACGATAATGCAAAACACGCGAACCGAACGGGCTCCGGAGCTGTCGCTTTTTCTGCCGGTACTCGACGAAGAAGAAAACTTGCGGCCAATGCACTCAAGAATCGCTGCTGCGCTGAACGCGCTCGAGCGGACCGCGGAAGTGATTTACGTCGACGACGGCTCGACCGACGACAGCCTGGAGATACTAAAGGAACTGGCCGAAGAGGACGATCGCGTACGCGTGATAAGCTTGCGTCGGAATTACGGTCAGACAGCGGCGATGGCCGCCGGCATCGATGCCGCACGCGGGCAGATACTTATCCCCATGGATGCCGATCTGCAAAACGATCCGTCCGATATCGCACGACTTTTGCGAAAGCTGAACGAAGGGTACGACGTCGTCTCCGGTTGGCGGAAAAATCGACAAGATAAATTGATTTCACGGCGAATCCCATCACAGCTCGCCAACAAAGTTATCTCACTGATCGGCGGAGTGCATCTGCACGATTACGGCTGCTCGCTAAAGGCTTATCGCCGGGATGTTTTGCAGGATGTAAGACTTTATGGTGAGATGCATCGTTTTATTCCGATCTACGCCGCCTGGGCCGGGGCTCGCGTGACGGAAATCCCCGTCGATCATCACGCCCGGACCGGTGGCAAATCGAAATACGGCATCTCGCGAACCGTAAAAGTCATCTTCGATCTGATGACGATCAAGTTCTTGGCCTCGTATCAGACGAAACCGATTTATGTATTCGGCACGTTTGGCATCATCGCTTTCGTTCTTGCTGCGATCGCCGGCATTTGGGCCGTAGTTCTAAAATTTTACGGAACGTCTTTCATCCTCACGCCGCTGCCTGTGATAACGGTCGTGATGCTCGCGATCTCGGTGCAGTTTTTTCTTATGGGTTTATTGGCGGAATTACTTGTTCGCACTTACCACGAATCTCAGGACAAAGCGATTTATGCGATCAGAGAGAAAATTGGTTTCACCGAGTAGGCATGTGTGAGACAGCTGTGAGCTATCAGCTGAGTGCGGTTGTCTGATTTATGTGCGGCATTGCAGGCTGGGTAAATTTAGATAAGAACAACACTTCGCCAAACAGCGAGGCGGTGTTGCATTCGATGTGTGAGCGGATCGTGCATCGGGGACCGGATTCCGAAGGGTTGTGGACGGATGACCGCGTCGCGTTGGGGATGCGGCGGTTGTCGATCATAGATTTGAAAACCGGTGATCAGCCAGTTTTTAGCTGTGATCGCTCGGTCGTAGTGATGATGAACGGCGAGCTTTACAATTACCGCGAGGTCCGCGCCGATCTCGAAAAACGCGGACATAAGTTCACAACCAATTCAGATACGGAAATTCTCCCGCACCTGTACGAAGAGTATGGCGATGCGCTTGTCGATCACGTGAACGGTATGTACGCGTTCTCGCTCTGGGACACGCGTCGCAAGAAGCTGATCATCGCCCGCGATCGGTTCGGTGAGAAGCCGCTCTACTACGGCATGTTCAATGGCAAGCTTATCTGGGCGTCGGAGCCGAAAGCATTGCTGGCCCATCCTTCGGTTAGTGCGGCGCTCGATCTCAACGCCCTCAGGCATTACGTCTCCTTCGATTATGTGCCAGCGCCGATGTCGATATTCAGGGGCGTAAGCAAACTTCCGGCAGCGCACATGCTGGTTATCCAGGATGGTGAGATTCGGACGCGGCGATATTGGGACCTAGAGTGGCAGGAGTCAGTACCACCTGCGGTAGCGGGTGGGTCGTCTGTCTCCCAGTC
>JBHENZ010000057.1:0-9121 GCA_046261815.1 Pyrinomonadaceae bacterium
GCTCGGTAGCCCGCTATATTCGCCATTGCGGACAGCGTGTCCATCTTTTGCGCCCGAGTGATTCGCGGAACCGAATCCATCGCGAAGACCGTTGCCTTTCGTCTTGCCATTCGATCGAGCAAATCGCGATTTTGTGCCGGCCAGATAAACCCGATCAGCCAGCCGCCTTCGCGAAGCAGATCGGCCTCGTGCATATTCAATTGTTCGTTGTGCTCGGGCGGGCGGACTTTCAAAACGACATCGGCTGAAGACCAAACGGCTCTTGCATCGGCAACAACCGTTGCTCCGGCCTCGCGATATTCGGCGTCGGCGGCATTTATCGCGTCGCCCGCACCGGATTCGACTATGGTTTCAAAACCCAATTTTGCGAGCCGCAAAACGGTTTGCGGCGTGGCGGCGACTCGGCGTTCGCCGGGATGTACCTCTTTCGGAATGCCGACCTTGATCATTTAATTCAGAAGGTCTTGCGGGAATGGGAGAACATGGAAAATCTTATTGGGTGAGGACGAGTATAGTCAACCAAGCCGTGCTGTTGCCATGGCTGGTCCTAACCGGTTAGCGGCCAGTCAGCGGACAACGCGAGACTTTCCGTACGCAGCGAAGTCTTAACGAGATTCAAGGATACGTTTGAGGTTCGCCAGGCCCTCGTCGTAATCCTTTCCGATCATATCTTCAAAATCGAAAACGGCGGCCATAAGATTCAAAGGACGCGGCATTGTGCCGGTGAAGCCCCACTTCACTTTCGTCTGGCTCGGGCCGACAGGTTCGGTGGCAAGGTAGCCGGCATTTTTCGACTCCATCGGATCTTTGAATCGCAGTTCGACATCGACACGCTCGTTCTCGATTAGCCTCGTGATCTCCTGTTCGCCTTCGCCGAGTTCGCCGTTGTCGCTCTTCCAATGAGAAACGAAACCAACCGTGCCATCCGTTCCGCGAAATTCCTGTTTCAAATTCGGATCACGTTTGGCCCACGGTCCCCACTCATTCTGATTTCGCACCATTTTCGCGTACGAATACACCTCGGTTACAGGACGATTTACAACAATCTCGCGTTCGACCTTGAATTCGGTCTGAGCAACAAACGCGCCGACGGCCACGAGACCAATGAGCAGCAAAACGAGGACGGCCAGTACGACCAGCACTTTCTTAATCATCGTCTTTTCTCCGGTAGGGCCGCGCAGGCGGCCAATATAATGCAAAAGCCGCGAAATCTCAAAATGAAATTTCGAAGTTTTTGGAAACTCGCGATGGCGAAGCAACTAGGCGGTTTTCGCGGATACTTCAGAATCCGGTTTCCAGCGTAGCACGGGTTTCCGCGCCGCGGCGGCCTCGTCGAGACGGCCGATGCGGGTGGAGTGCGGCGCATCAATCACAATCTGCGGATCGGTTTGAGCTTCGCGATCGATGTCTTTCATCGCTTCGATAAATGCGTCCAGGTCGGCTCGGCCGACCGATTCGGTCGGTTCGATCAACATCGCACCCTCGACGACGAGCGGAAAATAGATCGTCATCGGGTGAAAGCCGTAATCGATCAAACGTTTGGCTATATCGAGAGTGTGGACCCCCTTGCGCGACTGATTTTTGTGAGAAAAGACGACCTCGTGCATCGGGTCGGCGGCAAAAGGTTTGTCGAATGTTTCTTCAAGATGGTGGGAAAGATATCGAGCATTGAGAACCGCCGCCTCGGTCGCCTCACGAAGGCCTTCGGCGCCGTGGGTGTAAATGTATGACAGCGCACGGATCATCATGCCGAAATTTCCGTGGAAAGCTTTGACGCGGCCGATAGTTTCCGGCTGATCGTAATCAAGCCGATACGACACCACCGTCTCCGGAGCTTCCGGATCCGATGTTTTTTCAACTCGCGGTGTAGGCAAAAAAGGCATAAGCTCGGTCGAACAACAGCACGGTCCGCAACCCGGACCGCCGCCGCCGTGCGGAGTTGAAAACGTTTTGTGCAAATTCAAATGAATGACGTCGACGCCCATATCGCCGGGCCGGGCGACACCGACAAGAGCGTTCATATTCGCGCCGTCCATGTAAACGAGACCGCCAGCCTCGTGAATGATCGCGCAAATTTCTCGGATGTTCGTCTCGAAGATGCCGACCGTGTTCGGATTCGTGAGCATCAAGCCGGCCACGCCGCCCGCGGCACAGAGCTCGCGGAGATGTTCGAGATCTGTCAAGCCCTCGGGAGTCGTGCGAATGCTTTTAACCGAAAAACCGGCCAAGGCCGCCGATGCCGGATTCGTACCGTGGGCAGAATCGGGAATAAGCATCACGCGGCGATCCTTCGAGGCCTCGCCGTCTCGTTTATCTAAAAACGCACGAATCAACATCACGCCGGTCATCTCGCCCTGCGCGCCCGCCGCGGGCTGCAGCGTGACGCCAGGCAGACCGGTGATTTCGGCAAGATCGTTTTGCAGTTTCCAAATAAGCTCAAGGGCGCCTTGCGACTCTTCTTCCGGCGCAAGCGGGTGGAGATTCGCGAAACCCGCAATACGGGCGACTTTTTCGTTAAGCCGCGAATTGTACTTCATCGTGCACGAGCCTAACGGATACATCCCGAGATCAATCGAATAATTCCACGTCGAGATGCGCGTGAAATGACGTATTACGTCGACTTCCGAAACCTCCGGCACACCTTCCAGATCGTCATCGCGACGGAACTCGGCGGGCACCAGATCATCAAGCTGCATTTCGTCGACATCCAGTTTTGGCAGACGATACCCGACGCGGCCCGTCTGCGAACGCTCGAAAATTAGCGCTTCGTTTTGAGATGGATGCGAGATAACCTTTTTTATGCTCATTTTGCAACAATAGCTTATAGCTACAAGCTATTCTTCAAACCATCAACAAATCCATCAATCTGTGTGCGGGTGGCCGTCTCCGTCACGCAGACGAGAAATTCTTTCTCTCGATTCCGGTAATAGCGAGATAGCGCTAGGCCGCCGACAATGCCGTTTCCGGAACGGATATCGTTCAGTACGTCCTCCGCTGATCGCGGTCCTCGAACTACAAATTCATTAAACTTCGGAGAAGAAAACGCTATTTCATAACCGTCAATTTCCGAAATTCGTTTTGCGGCGTACGCCGCTTTCTGAGCGTTTTGCATTGCCACTTCCTGCAACCCCTTTTTCCCCATCGCTTCCATATAAATCGTGGCGGCGAGGGCGATGAGGCCTTGGTTGGTGCAGATGTTCGACGTCGCTTTCTCACGGCGGATGTGCTGCTCGCGAGTCGAAAGCGTCAGCACAAAGCCGCGGTTGCCGTCCTTATCGTATGCAATTCCGCAAAGGCGGCCGGGCATATTGCGGACGTATTTTTCCTGTGTAGCGAAAAGCCCGACGTGGGGCCCGCCGAAACCCATCGGGATGCCAAACGATTGCCCTTCTCCGACGACGATATCGGCCCCGCACGAGCCCGGCGTTTTCAGTAGGCCCAACGAAATCGCCTCGGTAACTACGACGACAAACAACGCACCGACTGCATGAGCGGCATCCGCGAGCGAGCGCAGATCTTCAACGCATCCGAAAAAGTTCGGAGACTGGATGACGAGCGCCGCGGTTTTGTCATCAAGCAGGGAAAGCTCTGAAACGCGACCCGTCTCGTTATCAAATTCCGCCTCGACGATTTCAGCCTCGCCGTGCTTGGTGTAGGTTTGCGCGACCTCGCGGTATTCGGGATGTACGGATTTCGCGACGACGATCTTGTTACGACGCGTCACACGCTGCGCCATCAGGTATGCCTCCGCCATCGAGGTCGAACCGTCGTACATCGAGGCGTTGGCGACGTCCATTCCGGTTAACTGGCAGATCAGCGTTTGGAATTCGAAAATGTACTGGAGCGTACCCTGCGAGATCTCGGGTTGGTAAGGCGTATAAGACGTGAAAAATTCCGAGCGCTGAATAAGATGATCAACGATCGTCGGGGAAAAGTGCGAATAAACTCCCGCGCCCAGAAACGAGGGCTTTACGGCTGCGGTATTTTTCTCCGCCATTGCCTCTAACGCGGTGATAACTTCCGGTTCGGCAAGCGGATCGGTGATTTTTAGCGGTCGATCAAGCTGAGCGTCGTTCGGGATCGAACGAAAAAGCTCATCCGCGGAATTTAAGCCCAAAACGCCGAGCATTTCCTGGCGTTCTTCGGGCGAATTAGGAATGTAACGCATTTTTTAATTTTGGATTTTGGATTTTAGATTTTACATTGCGAAGGGCGAGACATCGCGGAATTTCCAGCTTCAATCGCAAATCTAAAATCTGGAATCCAAAATTGCTAAGATTGACTGGTAAGGAATTCTTCGTACTCCACGGCCGAGAGCATCGCATCGGCAGCACCCGAATTTTCCATTTTGATCTTGATAAACCAAGCGTCTCCGTACGGATCGGCATTCACCTTTTCGGGCGTATCGTTCAGACCGTCGTTGACTTCCGTAACTTCGCCTGCAACCGGCGTAAAAACTTCGGAAACCGCTTTGACCGATTCGACCGAGCCAAACGCCTCATGGGCCGCAAATCTATCGCCGACGCGCGGCAAGTCGACGTAAACCACATCACCAAGGGAATGCTGCGCGTAATCGGTAGTGCCGATGCTTGCCGCATCGCCGTCTACCATCAGCCACTCATGGTCTTTGGTGTACCGCAAATTTTCGGGGATGTTAACCATAAACTCTACCTTAAAAAATTGCTCCGGAACCAAACGCGTCGCGACCGTTTTACTTTTTGCGCTTGTAAAACGGCGTTGGAACGATTTCGGCCTTTAACTGTTTGCCTCGCACCTCGATTTTAATTTCTTGACCGCTATTTGCAAATTCGACAGGTACAAACGCCAAGCCTATGTTCTTTTTCAGATAAGGGGCCGGGCTGCCCGAGGTCACGTACCCGACCTTTTCCTCGTCAATAAAGACAGAATAATCATCGCGGGCAATACCGGGTTCGCGCATTTCGAAGCCAACTAACTTTCGTTCGAGACCTTTCTCTTTTTGTTTGGCGAGAATTTCGCGGCCGATGAACTCGCCTTTTTGCAATTTCGTTATCCAACCCAGGTTTGCTTCGAGAGGCGTGATTTCGTCGCTCAACTCATGTCCGTAAAGCGACATCGCTGATTCGAGTCGCAGCGTGTTGCGAGCGGCCAGGCCGCAAGGCAGGATTCCGGTCACCGATCCATAATCGCCGGCCTCAAGCATCTTGTTCCAAAGCTGCACCGCAAATCGCTCGTTCGCGTAAAATTCGAAGCCGTCCTCGCCGGTGTAACCGGTACGTGAGATTATTCCCTCGATGTCGTCGACGCGGCCCATGGTGAAATGGTAATACTTGATTTCTTCTAAATTCGTGTCGGTAAGCGTTTGCAGAATTTGAACGGCATTGGGACCCTGAACGGCAAGCTGGCAATAGTCGCGGCTGGCGTTTGTAAGCATTACGTTTTCATCCTCCTTATGCGAGGTGATCCATCGCCAGTCTTTTTCTGTTGTGCTCGCATTGACGACAAGTAGAAGTTTGCTGGCATCGAAACGGTAAACGAGAAGATCGTCGACAACGCCGCCCTTATCGTTGGTCAAAGTCGAATAATGGGCCTGGCCGTCGACGAGCTTTGTCACGTCGTTGGTCGTCAGACGGTTGACAAACTGAATAGCGTGTTCGCCTTCGACCCAAAATTCGCCCATGTGCGAGACATCGAAAAGGCCCGCGTGCGACCTAGTTCGCAAATGCTCTTCCATCACACCGGCCGTATATTGCACCGGCATGTCCCAGCCGCCGAACTCGACCATTTTTCCGCTAAGGGAACGATGGGCCTCGTTCAGCGAAGTCTTCATCAAAGTGTCCGGCATATTCGCTTTAGGTTAAACAAGCAACCTAACATGCGCTGTTATGCCACGTCAAAATAAGGATTCAGGACTTGGTTTTTGTCTTATCTGGAGGAAGCTTTGCCGCGGCTTCAATAATTTCGTCGCACATGCTGAGGCTTGCGAGAATTACGCCGCGCTGTTTTTCATTGGTGTTTTTGTCAGCAAGCGCCTTGAGGATTTTTTGATAACGCCGCGCGGCGGCAGCCAAAAGTCGAACGGCCTTCGGGAAAAGCAGTCCTTCGGTTCTGTTCTGTGTTTGCGCGTTGGCGTTGTGTTCCGAGACGTCATCTATATCGTCAATGGCCTTCTGCAGCAAAAAGCGGATATCGTTCAGCAGCTCCAGCCGCGAGCCGGTCGGAGCCGTGCCCCATTTATCTTCTGCCTTCTTCTGAACCGCGAAACCGCCGGGATCGATACCGGCTGCCGTAAATCGCCGATCAATAATCTTGGATAAGATATCGATTCTTTGATCGATGTCCTGCGCGTCGCGGACGAGTTCGATCTCGGCTTCGGTCATATAGTCTCGCCGCTGTGCGTTTGCGACCGATGGAGAAAGCATGCACAACGCGGCAAAAGTTATGACACACGCAACTGCACTCGACTGAAAGAGTTTCATAATTAATTCGAACGCGGCCGGTCGCCGGGCACGACGGTGTCGTCGAAAAGCGGCTCGATGGCTTTGGTTCGCGTCCTTCTCAAATGAAGCGCAAGGCTTCGCAAATAAAAATCGTACTTTAAAGGAATTTCTCGTCGCAGAACTTCGACTCTCGGCCCAAACATTCGTAGTCCGATCTCGAGACGCTTAAAATTGTTCAACACCTGGTCGCGATTTCTGTCGCTGCCGTTTAAGAACGCGAACGTATTGTCGACCAGTGCGTGAAAGCCGCCAAGTACCGCGAACATCTCGGGCCAATTCTCTTGCGAATACAAAAGCTCGGCCTTCGTCAAACGCGCATCCATAAACTCGATCGCCAGCCGCGTTCTTTTTTTGACCTCAGTCTCGCCTTCGAGCTTCTGTCGTTCAGCGACCGTCATCACCTTTGCAGGCGGCGGATAGCTGTCAAGCGGCTCCTGAGCAAATGCAGAAATACTAAACGCTACGACGAATAGCGAGTTGATCAAAAGAGAGCGAAAAACTCGCCTGAGCGTATGCGAAGTGAAAATGTTATTAGTTCGATTCACTCTCAATCTATTCTAGATGTTCCGCTTTCCTTTTCCGTCTTTTACCTGACGCTGAAGCGAAGGCAAACGCAAATTCACCTTTTCGATCTCGAGCTTGTTCGCAACCGGATCGGCGCGCCGAAGAAACTCCTGGTAGTTTGCCAAGGCATCGAGATATTCCTTTTGCTGATCGTGCACTATTGCCAGAAAATAGTAGGCCGCTGCAAGCGTGGGCTGCCGCTCGATCAGCCATTGATACTCCGTTTTCGCCTCCGCATACCTCTTTGCCTGAAAAAGGGCCGTCGCGAGATTCGCCCTGATAGTCGCGTTGTCCGATTCTGCTGCCGCGAGTTTTCGCAGCAGCACGACAGCATCGTCGTATCGACCCGCCTGCACAAGTGCCGCACCGAAGCCAACGGCTGGCGCAATGTTTCCGGGGTCGGCCTCGGAAGCTCGTCGACAGTAACCGAGGGCTTTTGTAGCATCCTTTGTTCGATAGACTGAGCAAAGTTTCGCCAGCAAAATCTTATTCGTCGGATCGGCGGATAAAGATTTTTCGAGAGCGGCCGGATCGGCATTTAACGAAGCACGTAAGGTCTCACGCAAGTTCGAAATTTCTTCATTCGCGATCGACAGGCCATCGAGAGTGTTGAGCCCTTCCTCTGGCCTGCCCTGGAGCAGAAGAAGCCTTGTCTTCGCGATAGACATGGTTGCCGCGTCTGTGCGCGAAAATTCAAGCCTCCGAAGAATCTCCGACGCGCCGGTCGAATCATTTTCTGCCAATGAAATGTGGAACAAAACAAGAAGCGCGGACGAATTTTTCGCGTCCAGTTTTAGAGCCGCATCGGCACCCCGACGGGCAGCCGTTTTATCGCCAATCGCGTTTTCCAGTCTCGCGCGAGCCGCCCAAATCGAGGCCGTCGGATTTGCCTTGGCGGTCAGCGCACGCACTTTGCCGAGAAGATCATTCAAAGTTCGGCTGTCGGCCTTGGTTTGCAAATACAGATCCGTCAACCCAGCGTAGGCCTGAAAATTGTTCGCGTCGGCCTCGGCGGCTTTTAACAAATAGCCTCGAGCCTCATCGAATTTGCGTTCGCGCATCAACGCAGATCCGAGGCCCGTCAAAGCCGGCGGCCAATCATTTTTCAATTCGACGGCACGGCGAAATGCGGTTATGGCATCTTTCGAGCGTCCGAGCGACAAAAGAGCATTGCCGCGCTGAAACTCGGCCTCGGGAAACTCAGGTACGATCTTCAGCGCCCGTTGGTACAACTGGACAGCCTCGGAAAAATTGCCGCTTTGATGAGCATCCTGCCCCTTATTGAAAAGCTCGATTGCACCCTCTGTTTGAGCGGCCGCCTCCTGCGCACGAATCGGCGCGCCAAACGGCATCAATAAATAGACGAGTATCAGAACCGACGCGGTCGCCGAAAACTTTGAACGACTAAATGAGTAAAAGCGCATTGCAAACAAAGGGCGCGCCAAGATTCTAACAGTTGAGAATCGAGATTTTAAATCAATCGGCCACATCCGCGTACTATATTTTCATTCAAAGGCGTTTGCCTTAGTCGAAAGCCGTACGTTAAGATTTTTAGCTTGTCGAACCTATTGCGATTTCGTAGTTTAAGCCGGGAATGATTGCACTCGAGCCGACAGCATTCACTCAGCCTGTCCCCGCGGCGCCCATTCAAAAAGAACATCACGTGCGGAATATGATGCGCGAAGCCGGGCGCGTGTTGGTAGCGTATTCCGGCGGTGTCGACCACGCTTACCTTTCGCTGTTGGCGACCGAGGAGATTGGCTCGAACGCAATTTGTATTTTGGACATTTCGCCATCGTGTCCGAGTATCAGCGGTCGCAAGCCGAAAAATTCGCAGGCCAGTTCAAGTTCACTTTCCTAACGCTTGAGACGGACCATAACATTAATTAAAAATTAAAAAATCGGAGAACTAGATAAAGATGGCAAATCCTATGGCCGACGAAATGCGTCGTTTTAAGGGTAGCGACGAAAAGAACCCGTTCGAAGCGATGAGCGAGCGTTTCGATCGCGCCGCAAGGATTCTCGGACTCGACGAAGACCTCTACGCTGTCATGCGTGTTCCGAGCCGGGAAATCAAA
>JBHENZ010000058.1:0-5164 GCA_046261815.1 Pyrinomonadaceae bacterium
ATTGATACCCGCGTTTGCCGTCGGCCGCACGCAGGAGATTCTTTATCTTATCCGCGAGCTTGAGGATGATGGCAAAATACCGATCTTGCCCGTCGTTGTCGACTCGCCGATGGCAATTCAGGCGACGCAGGTTTACAATCGCTGGAACGAAGAACACGACGAGGAATACGCTTCGATCCTTGCTCAAAAACGCCATCCGCTTAAAACGCGTTTGATGACGACGGCTTCGTCTCGCGAAGAGTCTAAGCGTCTGAATAATATGCGAGGGACGCGGATCATAATTTCCGCCTCCGGTATGCTCACTGGCGGTCGCGTGCTTCATCACGCCATCCGAATGCTGCCCGACCCTCGGGCCACCCTTGTATTCGTCGGCTACCAGGCTGCAGGAACGGTCGGCCGTCGCATCCAAGACGGCGAGCGGCATGTTCGCATCATGAAACACGATATACCGGTCAATTGTTCGGTCGCAAAGGTCGAAGGATTCTCCGCACATGCGGATTGGAAGGCCGTTTTGCGCTGGCTCGAAGGCCTTAAGACCGTTCCCAAAATGGTGTTCACGACGCACGGAGAACCTGACGCCGCGACGGCGATGGCCGATCATATTCACGAGCGGTTCGGTTGGCCGGTAAGCGTTCCGGGAATGAACGATACGTTCGATCTAGGCTAAAATTTTCCGAGGACTGGTCTATGAGAATATTGGTTTTCGTATGCTTCTTTCTCTGTTCGACAACTTTTTGCGCGGCGCAAAATGGTCGCGGAAAGATCGAAGACTTCGCGTGGCTTGCTGGATGCTGGGAATTTAGGGATGAAATTAAAAATCGCATGACGGCGGAGCAGTGGATGAAACCCGCGGGACAAATGATGCTTGGTGCCTCGCGAACGGTACGAAACGGGAAAACAGTAGAATACGAATTCGTTCGAATCGAGGAACGTCCCGATGGCGTTTTTTACATCGCGAGGCCTTCGCAAAACGCAATCGATACACAATTTAAGTTGATTAAGAATGAAAAAATGTCGGTCGCATTCGAAAACCCCGCTCACGATTTTCCGCAGCGCATCATTTACCGTCGCGAGGGCGAAAAACTGACGGCTCGGATTGACGGAAATAAAAATGGAAAGGTGTCGAGCGTCGATTTCCCGATGCAGCGTGCTAAGTGTGAATAGTCTGGAGTTCTGTCCCACTGTCCCAGACGGCCTCTCACACGCACTCGGGGCGACTTTTTCTACCATCCAGGCGTCGACCACCCCGTCAGCCGAAACGGGTGTTACCGCCCTCAAAACAGGAGGAGTCGCAACAGCCACCCGCCTAAACAAAAAAAGAGTTTTAGATAGCCCGGATTAAGCTGAAAGCCGAACGTCACTCATATCGCAAACATTCGATCGGATCCAGCCTCGCGGCTTTTCGCGCGGGCAGCACACCGAATACCAAACCGATCAAAACCGAGATAACCAACGATGTCACGATCATCCACACTTCGACCTGTGCGGGCAGCGACGGCACGAGCATCAATATTAGATTCGAGATGCCGAGCGAAATTACAAGACCAATCACACCGCCGAGAAATGTTAAGGCCATCGCCTCTGCGAGAAATTGAAAAACTATAGCTGACCGCGTCGCGCCGATCGCTTTGCGGATGCCGATTTCTTTTGTTCGTTCCGTAACGGAAACGAGCATGATATTCATCACGCCAATGCCACCGACCAGCAGCCCGAGACCCGAAATGGCAATCGCCGCGATCCCGATTCCGGCAATCATTCCGTCAAACTGTTTCATAAAATCGTCGGCCGTTTTGATGTCGAAATTGTTCGGCTGGCCGGTTTTCACCTCGCGACGGACGCGAAGCACGCTTTCAATTTCCTGAACTGCGTCCTGCAAACGGCCCGGTTTCGCCCGAACAATGTGCAGCATCGCATCACGCAGCGGCGCAACCTTGCGAGCCGTGCGGAAAGGCATAAAGATTTTACGATCTTCCTCGTTCTCCCCGAAGAATCCCGACTTGCGTTTTTCGATCACGCCTATGATCTCCCAAGTATCGCCGTTCATCCGGATCACCTTGCCGACTGCTTCCGCGGCATCGCCGTTGAAAAGCGCTTCTACGGCGTTGACGCCGACGACAAGAACGTTTCGCCGCTCGAAATTGTCCATTTCGGTCAGCCAGCGGCCTTCCTTCATTACAAGGTTTGTGATTCCGGGATAATTCGGCGTCACGCCATCGGTCAGGGCCCAGCGATAATTCTTGTCTTTGTAAATAATATTATCGTCAAAGCCCGTGCCCCACGATCCGATATTGATCGCGACGGTCGCCACATCATTCACCGACGGAGCCTGTGTCAAAATCGCGTTGGCATCTTCGAGCGTCAACGGCTTGCGATTGCGCTCGTCGCGGTTAGGCGGGCCGAAACCGGTCGAGAGGTGAAAAAGATAGACGTTATTCGTGCCATAATCCTCAAACATCGACACGATATTCTGCCGCATCCCAGTCAAAATCGAAGCCACCACCACGAAAGTTATAATTCCGATTACGATTCCTATTATCGTCAGGATCGATCGAAACTTATGCGCGACGATGCTCTGGTAAGCCATTTTCAGTACTTCGGTTGGTAAAGAGGTAGAAAGTCTCATCCAGGTCTGTACCACCTGCGATAGCGGGTGGGTTTTTTCTCACGAGCGGCTTCGCAAAGTTGAAGAATCCGGTCGCTACCGCGCTCGGTTCTGACTTAATTCTGCGTCAACGCAACGATCGGGTCGAGCCGTGCCGCCTTCCACGCCGGATAGAGGCCTGCGACGACCCCGATGATGCTCGAAACCGCAAGCGAGATAACGACATCCCGCGGCAAAATCGTCATCGTCATCTCCAATAGGGATCCAACGAGAATCGTGGCCACGAACGAGAGCAAGAGGCCGAGGATACCGCCCACGACGCACAACAACGCAGATTCGATTAGAAACTGCAGCAGAATCTGTTTTCGCGTTGCCCCGAGCGCTTTTCGAAGCCCGACCTCGAACGTCCGCTCGGTAACCGAAACCAACATAATATTCATCACGACAATTCCGCCGACGACTAAAATTATTGCAGTGATCGGCAGCACCACAACCGCTATCGCGCCCGTAATTTGATCCATTGTGGAGTTAAATTCGTCGACATTCACGACTGAAAAATTGCTTTCATCGCTGCCGAGAAGGTTCCGCTTATTACGCAGCAGAACGTGTGCTTCGTCGATCGCGGGTTTGAAGTTTTCCACGTCGATCGTTTTACCGTGAATCTGCAATCCGCCCGAGCGATTGAAGATCTTGTTGTGCAGCGTGATCGGGATGTACATATGCCGGTCCTGTGATTGGCCGAAGAAAGAACCGCGTTTTTGCTCGACGCCGATTACCCGCATGACAACGCCGCGCACCTTCAACGTCTTGCCGATCGGCGACCCGATTTCGAAAAACTTTTCCTGCACGTCCGCCCCGATAATCGCAACCGCCGCAGCCCGCTCGACCTCTTCGTTCGAAAAAAACCGACCTTCGGACAGCGACTTGTCTTCGATCTCGTACATGTTGTGGGTGACGCCGATCATCCGCACGGCAGGCATTTCGACGGCGCCTTCCTGGATGTCGGTCCCGGCGTTCATCTGCGCACCGACGTACGAGCAAAGCTTGCAATTGTCGCGAATATGCTCGAACTCTTCCCAGTTGACATCCTTGTATACACGACTCCGCCGCTCGTATTCCTCGTCTGGCAAATCTTCCATGCTCGCCATTCTGGTGATCATAAAATGGTTCGAGCCGAGCACTTTCGACACCTGATCGATCACATAGGTTTTTAAACCGGCAATGGAAGCGCTCACCACGATCACCGCGGCAACGCCGATAATAATTCCGATCAAAGTCAAAAACGCACGCAGCTTGTGCTCGAGGATCGATTTTAGAGCGATCCAGAAGGCGTCCGAATAGAAAGAATATAGTTGCCGCATAATGTGCGGTCGGAGTTCACGCTTTAGCGCTGCATGAAATCGGCGACAGGAAGACGAAAGTTTGAGCTCGCAACGAAGACAAAATTGCAAACGTAAATTTTCGCCCAAAGGTTCTGCAAAAATCGCAGGAATGTGGGAATTGTGCGGCAAAACGGCCTCCGTGTTATACTTTCGATTTGTTTTCGCAGCCCAGTGTCCGACAAACTTCAGTTTGTTGAACCTCGTTGGCTCATTACACCGATCGACACAGACTAAGTTTGCTGGACAATTAGGAGAAACCCATTTGGCCGTTTTAGTCGATAAAAATACGCGTCTTGTCGTTCAGGGAATCACGGGCAAAGAAGGCACGTTCCACATGTTGCAGATGCGCGATTACGGCACGAAAGTGGTCGGCGGTGTCACGCCGGGCAAAGGCGGCACTACGCATGAGGGCGTTCCGGTTTTTAACACGGTAGAGGACGCCGTGCGAAAAACCGGGGCGAATGCATCGGTGATCTACGTACCGCCGGCATTCGCGGCCGACGCGATCATGGAAGCGGTTGATGCGGGCCTGCCGCTGGTCGTCTGTATCACCGAAGGCATTCCGGTCGCAGATATGGTCAAGGTGAGAGAGTTTTTGAACGGGTTGCCCTCGCGAGTAAGCAACAACAATAATCAAACCGCAATCCGCACTCGGCAATCCAGCGTTACCCGCCTGATCGGTCCAAATTGTCCCGGCGTTATTTCGCCTGGGAAATGCAAGATCGGCATTATGCCCGGACATATTCATAAAGAAGGCCGGATCGGAGTGGTTTCGCGTTCTGGAACGCTGACGTACGAGGCGGTTGGCCAGCTGACCGCACTCGGCCTCGGACAATCTACCGCCATCGGAATCGGCGGCGACCCGATAATCGGCACGACCCACACCGACGCATTAAAATTGTTTCACGACGACGACGAAACCGACGCCATCGTAATGATCGGCGAAATCGGCGGCACGGCCGAAGAAGACGCCGCGGAATACGCGAAAGACAGTGTCAAAAAACCGATCGTCGCCTTCATCGCCGGCCAGACCGCCCCTCCCGGCCGCCGCATGGGCCACGCCGGAGCGATAATCTCGGGCGGCAAGGGCACTGCGGCGGAGAAAATGAAGGCTTTGAGCGAAGCGGGGATCCGCGTCGTCGAGTCGCCGGCAGATATCGGGCGGGCCGTGCAAGAAGTG
>JBHENZ010000059.1:0-3660 GCA_046261815.1 Pyrinomonadaceae bacterium
AGACCGGCACAAGCGGGAGACGCAAATTTTCTTCGAGCAGCTTCATCTCCTTCATCACAAATTTGCACGGCGCCGGCGACGATTCGATAAAATTCGCTTCCATCAGCGGCAAAATTTGATAATGCATTTTCCGTGCGGCTGTGTGCGCTCCGTCCAAAGCCTTCTCAATCAACCGTGAAGTTTCCTTTGGCAATTCGTTTGAGCAAACCGAGACCAATCCATCGCACCCGAGGGCGATCAGCGGCAAAGCGGTGGCATCGTCTCCTGAAAAAACGCGAAAATTCGTCGGCCGCTTTTTCAGAATTTGCATAACCTGCGAGAAATCGCCTGAAGCTTCTTTTGTCGCGACAATATTCTCGTGCTGTTCCGCCAATCGCAGGGTCGTCTCGGCCGAGATGTTCGACGACGTGCGCGAAGGCACGTTGTACAGCATTATTGGAAAATTCTTGACCGATTTCGCGATTTCGGAAAAGTGCGCATACATCCCCTCTTGCGTCGGCTTGTTGTAATAGGGCGCGACGACGAGTGCCGCGTCGGCTCCGGCCTCGCGAGCCTTTCGCGTAAACTCGATCGTAACCGAAGTGCTATTGCCCCCGGTTCCGGCAATAGCTTTCACAGTAGTTCCGCGGGCCGCCTCAACCGTCATCCTGATCACATGCCATCGCTCGGCCTCGGACATAGTCGCGCTCTCGCCCGTCGTCCCGCACGGGACCAGGAGCCGCACACCGTTCTTTATCTGCCGCTCGACGAGCCGCTGAAAACACTCGTCATCGATCGAGCCGTCCCTTCGGAAAGGCGTCACGAGTGCCGTCGCGCATCCGCGCATCCAATCGATTCGCTTTGTCATAAGCCGGAGAGCCACGGCCCGACCGTTGACCGTGCTGAAATTATAGGTGTATTGATCGCACAGAACAAAGCGACGGCTGCAGCACAAAGCACTTCGACCGTGGGAACTTTTTCGACGAGATTGTTGTTTCTTTGAAAAGACCGAAATCGCCGCTGGCGAAGGGCAGTTATAGAGGGTGAATTTAGAAAAATCAGCAAGGGCCGACTAATAAATTAAAGACCGAGATTCGATTATCTCGTCGATCACATCGGCGAAATCGTAGAATCCCGTTTTCCCGGCGATCCATTCCGCCGCAATTAACGCACCGGCCGCAAAGCCTTCACGCGATCGCGCTTGGTGCTGTAAAAGAATTTGATCTGCCGCCCCGTCAAAGCCAACTCGGTGCGTTCCCGGAATATTCCCGGCACGCGTCGAGGAAACTGAAAAGTTTGTATCAATATGTCGTGAAACGAGTTCTTTCAGTCTCAACGCCGTACCGCTCGGCGCATCCTTCTTCCTGGAATGATGCTGCTCCTCGATGAAAGCCTGATATTCGGGAAACTTTGAGAAAAGCTCGGATGCGTAATCGCTGATTCTGTAAAACAAATTTACGCCGACCGAAAAATTGGCTCCATGCACGACCGCGCCGTTTTTGCGAATAACAATTTCTCGAATAGCTTCTTTGTCTGCATTCCAACCGGTAGTGCCCACGACGTGCGGCAAATTCGCCAAAACGCAAGTTTCAACATTTTGCCTAACCGCGTCGGCATTAGAGAAGTCGATTGCCGCGTCCGCGCCGCTTTCAGTCAGCTTTGCACCTGAAGGCGGTTCATCAGCCGAGTCGATTGCCAGAACAATTTCATGACCCATCGTTTTCGCTAACGTCTCGACCTGCCGCCCCATCGAGCCGTATCCGATCAATACTATTTTCATGTTTGATATGAATGTCGGACGCGGTATCGGTAGGTCCCAGGACCGCAATCATGTCGCGCGAGGCTTTTCATCCTTTACTGAGGAAGCCCGACGCGGCGCGGCAAATCCTGAAAGCGCGAATCGCCGCGCAGAGAATCGAAAATTCGATTCAACTTTTAAGAACTACAATTGTGTATCGTGCGCGGCCCAGGCTTTTTCGAGCGACGCGAACGCCTTTCCGCGATCCATCCAAGGCGACAGAGAACTGATAGCCTGCCCGGCGCAACGTATTCCTTACTCGTCTCCAACTGCTTAAGAATGTCCAACGCTTTTGCGCGTTCGCTGGAGCGCGCGTACGCTGTGTCGAGGCCCGCTCGACGTACTTAACGAAAATTCCTGATTAGAACCGCGTCCTGTATTTGGTGCGGGCCTCGGGCGAGGAATAGACGCCTTCCATCGGCCGAGTAGGCGAAATTGAAAATCTGGCCGTGGCTAAAATTGGTTAATTGCCGCGGTTTTCCGCCGTCGATCGGCTGAAGCCAGAGATTGCTAATGTCCTTCTGCATGACGATGTAAACGAGATTTTTTCCGTCGGGCGTGAATCGGCAGCCGATGTTTACCATTGGTCGTGTCTTCAATGGATACGCTCGAACGAAAGCGCCCTCCGATGTCACGATCATCATCTCCGCTTCAGAATTAATGATGCAGGAGATAAACTTGCCGTCGGGCGAATAATGAGGCGTGATGCAGTCTCGCTCGGTCAACCGAACCGGCTCGCCGCCATCGGTCGACACCCTAAAGAGCGGGTGAAAAAATTGGTTGTCACGGGTGATGCCTCCGGTGTACGCGACCCATTTTCCATCCGGCGAAATGGTCGAATCGACCGCGCTGACATCCCCGGAAGTTAACTGGACTAGGTTCTCACCGGTGGTGTCGACTCGAAAAAGCTGGCTTGCTTTTTCGGCGGGCGAGGCGAAAACAAAATATCGGCCGTCGGCGGACCCACGAAGCTCTTCGACGAACGCCGGATCGCGTATAAGCTGTTTTTGATCGGACCCGTCCGGATTCATGGTCCAAATAGTAAGGTTTTCGCCGGTACGCGCGAGGTACGCCACACGGCCATCGTTCATAGGAGCGATGCCGGCGCGACCGTCGGCAACGCCGTTCGTCAGCTGAACGGCCGAACGCGTATCGCCATTCGGATCCATTACCCAAATCTGGGATGACCTGTTGTAGGGTACCGCAACGATGGAATCATCGTTAGTGACGGCAAGGCTGCCCAGATGGTACCGGTTACCGTCGGCAGTCAATCGCCTTGATACGCCGGTGACGGTGGAGATCGTATAAATCTGTTCACGGCGCGTTGTCCAGGTTTCACCGGCTTTGGTTCCGATAAATACCAGGCTCTTCCCATCCTTCAACCAGCCGCTTCGGTAGCAGGTATCCCATTTTTCTGCCGACAGATCTTTTTGCCGGCTGCCGTCGGCCGTGATTGTCCTGATCACGCAGCCGCCGCGCTCCCTACCATCTGGAAACGAATACTCGCCGAACGCTATTCGCTCACCGTCGGGTGACCAGGCCGGATAAACAACAATATTGCGACCCGGCGTTCCCGCTAACAAAACCCTCTCGTCGGCGCCATCGCTCGATGCGATGACCAGAGAGTTTTCCATCGTCTTCGGATCGTAGCGAGAGAAAGCCATCTCTCGCCCGTCTGGCGAGAACGAAACCGGAGAACTGACGTCGATGACTAGCTTTGCCTGATTTCCGCCGAGCGTAGGCACGCGATAGAGCGAATTCACCCTCTCGCCTTTGTTTGCCGCCGTGAAGTAAATAAATTGACCGTCGGGCGAAAACGTCTTGTCGCCGATGATTCTTTCGGACGGCGGGAGGACTTCTCTGCGGGTCGAAAATCCAGTCTG
>JBHENZ010000060.1:0-4602 GCA_046261815.1 Pyrinomonadaceae bacterium
TAAGCGAGGTGATGCGGCCGGCGTTTTTGCCGTCGGTAGTCGCGAGATTGGAGGTGGAAGTTTGCCGAGTTAAACCATCCGCCACCGCGGCCGGTACGGACTCGAAATCACCGCGTCTGGGCGTCTCGGTCGTGATGACCAATCCGGTTAACTGCTTCGCGACATGCCCGCGAAAATGGATTCGGGCGATGATTTCCTGGCCAATGTAGCAGCCTTTGTTGTAGGAAATGAGGCCGTCGAGACCGAGTTCGGGGACGATCGTGGTTTCGTCCATGTCGACGCCGAAAAGCGGAATTCCGGATTCGATGCGGAACGTTTCAAAAGCATCATCAGAAGCCGCAATCCCGTCGACGTTGTTGAGTTCAGTCAAAAAATCCTCGGCGTCGTCGTGCGGAACGAAATAATCCGTGCCGGCACACGATTCGAATTCGAGCAACCCTCGGGTCGATGGGACGAACGATTTATCGAAAATAGAAAAGAAGCGATAATTCTCGGATAGATTCTCGACGAAAAAATCACCCGCCATCGTAAAACGAAACAGGTTATCGTAGACGGCTTGTCTCGTCGCTTCCTCGGTCTCGAAAAGAAATTTTTCCTCATGCCGCATCACACGGACGATGGCCAGCAGGCGGCCCTGAGCGTTTGGAAAGGCGGCGAGCATCTGAGCATCTTCTTCCAGCTTCGCAACGTCGTTGGTTATCAAGCCGTTTAGAAACTGAACAGCCTCCTTACCCTGCACGGCGATCAGACCGCGTTTCTGTTCGTAGTAGCCGGTGTCGCCCGAGCGGATGTGGTTGTAGCTGCTATCTGGATTCATTAGGTACGTTTTCGATTTCTGTCTTTGTTCTTCCGATTCATCTCTTCCGTGGTCGCGGACCGATCTTAGCCCTTGTCGTGGGCTTTTCGTGGTTTTCGCATGTTTCAGGGTTTAGCTCCTAAAGGTTGAAAGATCCAGAACGTACAAAATGAATCGTTCTGATACAATCGTGTGTTTAGATTATACAAGAACCCGGTGGCTACTGCTGCCGGTTTTGACATAGGGCCGGTCCCCGGTTCCTACATGAACAATGAGTCAACTATCAGAAGAACAAATATTAAACGCTCTTTCGCAGATCATCGACCCCGATTTGCGAAAAGATATTGTCTCGCTTGGCTTCATACGCGATTTAAAGATCGACGGCGGCGACGTTTCGTTTCGCATCGTGCTGACGACCCCGGCGTGTCCAGTCAAGGAAGAGATGGAGGGGATGGCGCGCGAGTTCGTGCGGGTGCTGCCGGGCGTTGCGAACGTCGGCATTACGATGGACGCCGAGGTGCCGCACGGCCGCGGCGTCGCGAATAACGTCGCGATACCGGGCGTGAAAAACATCATTGCCGTGTCATCCGGCAAGGGCGGCGTCGGCAAGTCGACGGTGGCCGTTAACCTTTCAGTCGCTCTCGCCGCCGACGGCGCGAAGGTGGGGTTGATGGATGCCGACGTTTACGGGCCGAACGTGCCGATGATGCTCGGCACCGGTTACGACCAGCCGGAAATCTCGAATGGCCAGCTCGTGCCGATCGAGGCGCACGGAATAAAGATGATCTCGATGGCCGTGCTCGTGCCGCCCGATAAACCTATGATCCTGCGCGGGCCGATGCTGCATGGGGTCGTCCGTCAATTTTTGAGCGATGTAAATTGGGGCCAGCTTGATTACCTGATCGTCGACATGCCGCCCGGTACGGGCGATGTGCAGCTTTCGCTCGCGCAGCTCGTGCCGGTTCAGGGAGCCGTCGTAGTGACGACGCCGCAGGAAGTATCGCTTTCCGACGTACGACGATCCGTGAAAATGTTCGAAACTGTGAACGTGCCCGTGCTCGGCGTTATCGAGAATATGTCTTACTTTATCGCACCCGACACCGGCAACCGCTACGAGATTTTCGGTAAAGGCGGCGGGCGAAAATTGGCGGATGAATATAAACTCAATTTTCTCGGCGAGGTCCCGATCGGAATCGAAGTCCGCGAAGGCGGTGATCAAGGCGTTCCGGTCGTCGTCTCATTTCCCGATTCGCCCCAGTCGGCGGCGTTCAGAAAAGTCGCCGAAGAAGTCGCACGGCAGGTTTCAATCGAGGCAATGAAGCCGGAGTTGGTAATCATGTCGCGGGCGAAGTGACGACCTTAATATGTATCGGTGTTGTTGTTTCATTGGAGACTCATCAGCCAAACATCCGCTTCGGTGGTCACATGGGTGAAGTAGATCATGCGGTTGTCGGGTGACAACCCAGGACTCCCGATGTCAACGTCGCTCCCGGTGACTGTTAGTACCGGCGTATGCTCTCGGGTCTTCGTATCGAACAATAAAAGCTTTCCCTGACTTACGAAAAGCAGGCGTCGATTATCGTTGAGCCACACCGGCCAGTCCCCGAAATCGTTAAGCCAATCATAGGTCTTGATTTCGAAATCGTATATTCCGATTCCTGCATGAGCGCCACTTGGAACGTGCTTTACGCCAGCCAGCTTCTTTGCGTCGGGGGACCACGACACTCCTTCGAAAGAGAGACTCGGATCGCCGATCGGCGCAAGGTATTTTGGCGTCTGCTCACTCCAGGGTGTGTCCGGCTCGATTACAATGCAGTCATTTTTCGGTGCGTGGATCGAATAAGCGATTGTATTGTCGCGCGACCACGGCGAGTAGTGAGCGCCGCGGGCTTGAGTCACTTGCCTTAGTCCGCTGCCGTCCCGGTTCACGATCCAGATCTCCGGGCTGCCGCTGCGCCTCGAGGTGAATGCAATTCGCTTTCCGTCAGGAGACCAGCGCGGGCCGCCGTCGTGACGATGCTCGTCGTCGGTAAGGTTTCGCAGATCGGTACCGTCGGTCCGAAGTATGTAAACATGTCGCTGCTGGCCTCTGGAGCTTGCCGCCAGCCATTCGCCGTCGGGCGACGCGTCGGGAAACCATAGCTGCATCGATCCGCGCGTGATAGCGATTGGTTCGCCGATGACTTTTCCAGTCGATGGTTCAAACGCGATCTTTTTGAGATTCTTTATGTCTTCCTGTGCGATGTAAGCCAGCCGCCGGCCGTCGCGTGAAATGCTAAGCTGCAGCGCCGATGTCGCGGTACCGCTCGTGGTGACCGCTTCCGGTTCCGCCAGGACCGCACCCGTTTGTTCGTTTACCCTGACACGCCAGATGTTCATGCTGCCGCCGCGGTCGCTGGAAAAGTACAAATAGTTCCCGTCCGGCGACCAGACCGGATTCAAATCCATTGCGGTGCCGCCCGTGACGGGAACCGCTTCCCCACCCGCGGCCGGGATGGTCCAGATGCTTTCTCGCTGACCGGCTCTGCTCGCGCGGCTCCAGTATACGATTCGTTGTTGGTGGGGAGAAAAATTCGGCTGCAATACGTCGCCTTCGCTGATCAATTGGCGGCCGCCGCTTTCAATGTTGATACTCCAGAGTTGGCTGATAGTAAATCGCGCAGAAGGCTGCGGAACTTTCTCGGTACCGACGAGAACGTATTTTCCATCGGGCGACCAAGAGGGTCCGTAACCAAAGTCCGAAAGCCGAGTTACGGATTCACCGGTTGCACCGATCAAATAAATCCCGCCGCCGTCCCGTTCGGAGCGAAAAGCGATACGCTCGCCGTCGGGCGAGAAGGCCGGATACGAGTCGTCCCCGGGGGAGTCCTTTGTTAGATTTATCGGGTTTCTGCCGCCGACGCGCAGCAGATAAATGTCCCAATTCCCCGACACCTGGCTGGAATAAGCGAAAGACTTGCCGTCGGGCGATAGCGACGGAACGGATTCGGGACCTGGTTGGTCGGTCAGCTGTGTGAAGGTCGCGTTCCGCAGGGATGTCGAGTCCTTTTTTATTTCCGGTCCGAAGTCCGGCGCAATTTTCCAAACAAATGCCACAAGGGCGAGCGCCGCCAAGGTGAGGATGGCGATTGCGGGCCACTTATGGCGTTTGATCTCGGTGACGAGATATTCGGCGCTTGACGTTGGGTTCGCGTCGGGCTGCTTAGTGGTTTCATTTGCCGTCTGTGATCCCGCCGTGCGAGCCGTTGCCGGGCGATCCCTTTCCGACGACGCACTGCGCTCCAATTCCACCTCGAAATCGAGTCGGTGTCTAAGGATACGTAGGTCCGAGAGCAATTCCTTGGTCGTCTGATAGCGCTCGTCGCGTTCTTTCCGAAGGGCCTTTATTATTATCCAATCCAGTTCCGGCGGCACCTCTCCTGTAAATCGCGAAAGCGGCGGTGGCTCGCGTTCGAGAATGGAAACAATCACGTCGCCTGGCGTCGATCCTTCGAATGGCGACCGCCCGGCCAGCATCTCGTAAAAAACGCAGCCAAGGCTCCAAATGTCTGTGCGGGCGTCGACCTTTAGACCGCGGGCCTGCTCCGGGGACATGTATTGCACCGTGCCCATCATAAAACCTTCGTCGGTATCAACCATCGTGGGAGCTTCGGAGTCACTGGCCGGTCGCTCTGTCAGCTTGGCGATACCAAAATCCAGGACCTTCACGATCCGGTCTCGACGGAGCATAATGTTCTCCGGCTTGATGTCGCGGTGGATTATGCCGGCCTCGTGCGACGCGGTCAACGCGCCTGCCACCTCGCGCG
>JBHENZ010000061.1:0-7466 GCA_046261815.1 Pyrinomonadaceae bacterium
ACTACATGCTTGCCTTGCCGGGCAACGAGGATGTCCGATCGATAAACCCGCTCGTGGCGGAAACGAACGACGGCGGCCTAAACGATATCCGCGGTCGCCATATTACGCGGGACAACGTGTTTAATGCTTTAAAGAATGCGAAAGGCGGCTCGGTCGAAGAAGGATCGATCGGAGCGGGAACCGGCACGGTTGCCTTCGGCTGGAAAGGCGGAATCGGAACGTCATCAAGGAAACTGCCGGCATCGCTTGGGGGTTACACACTCGGTGTCCTTGTACAATCAAATTTCGGTGGTGTGCTCTCGATAGATGGTGTGCCGGTGGGAGTTGAACTTGGAAAATACTATCTAAAGGATTCGGTTTCCGTGGATAAGCCCGCTCGTGAGCAAGGGCGGGACGAGAATGCGTCTGCAAAGAACTCACCGGCTAACGTACGTGGTTCTGACTTGGCCGATGGGTCGATCATCATTGTGATCGCGACCGACGCCCCGCTAGATCATCGCCAATTAAAGCGTCTTGCCTCTCGCTCGATGGTCGGATTGGGCCGCACCGGTTCGTCCATGACGAATGGCAGCGGCGATTACGCAATTGCGTTTTCTACCGCGAACCGGATTATCGCATCGCAAAATGTACGTGACATCAAGGTTCTGGGAAATGATGCGATGTCCCCGCTTTTTCAGGCAGTCATCGAAGCGACCGAAGAATCAATCCTTGATTCCCTTTTCAAAGCGACGTCAGTCACCGGCAATGGCCGCACGGTCGAGGCGCTGCCATTTGCCAAAGTTCGCGAAATTTTGCGGAAATATGGAAGAGCGAATTAGAGTTCGTTCGAGAGATTGAAAGATGGATTCGGCCGCTGAACCCCATTCTCAGTTTTCACTTTTTAGTTTTCAGTTTGCTCGAATGAATCACAATGTTCAGGATTGAGAATTATATCGGCGGAGAACTTGTTCAGCCTGCGTCCGGCAGCTGGCGGGATAATGTAAATCCGGCCACTGGTGAGGTTTATTCGCTGTTTCCTGATTCGGACGATCGAGATGTACATCTTGCGGTCGAGGCGGCCGGCGACGCTTTTCCCGATTGGTCGAAAACGCCGGCGGAAAAACGGTGTGAGATTCTGATGCGGCTGGGGGCGCTCATCGAGCGTGACGCGGAGAAGCTTGCAAATGCTGAGAGCGTTGACAACGGCAAGCCGATTGCACTTGCTCGAACGATGGACATACCGCGTGCTGCTGCGAATTTCAGGTTTTATGCAACGGCCGCTATGCACATTTGGAACGAATCGCACGAGACGATTCTGGGCGATGGTGCGTCGGCGATTAATTACACGCTCCGGCAGCCGCTTGGGGTAGTGGGCTGCATCTCACCGTGGAATCTGCCGCTATATCTTTTTACCTGGAAGATCGCTCCGGCGATCGCGGCGGCCAACTGTGTCGTCGCAAAACCGAGCGAGATCACGCCTATGACGGCCTACATGCTGTCGGAACTTTGCATCGAGGCCGGATTGCCCAACGGAGTTCTAAACATCGTGCACGGCCTCGGACCGAAAGTCGGCTCGGCAATAGTCGGTCACAACGATGTGAAGGCGATCTCGTTCACCGGTGGGACGAAAACCGGCGAAGAAATTGCGCGCATTGCCGCACCGATGTTCAAGAAGCTATCGCTCGAGCTCGGCGGTAAAAATCCGAACATTATTTTTGCCGATTGCAATTACGAGGAAATGCTCGCGACGACGGTTCGTTCGTCGTTCGCGAACCAAGGCCAGATTTGCCTGTGCGGCTCGCGCATTTTTATCGAGCGGCCAATGTACGAGCAGTTCAAATCGGATTTCGTTTCGCGAATATCGCGTATGAAAATCGGCGATCCGCTTGATGAAGGCACCGAGGTCGGTGCAGTCGTCTCACGCTCTCATTTTGAAAAGATCATGTCGTACATCGACCTTGCTAAGGGCGAAGGCGGCCAAATTTTAGCTGGCGGTAAACAAACATTCCTAAACGACCGCTGCGCCGACGGCTGGTTTATCGAGCCGACCGTGATCGAGAACCTCACCCATGACTGCCGCACTAACCAGGAAGAGATCTTTGGCCCGGTGGTAACAATCATGCCTTTCGACACTGAGGATGAAGTCCTGGGATATGCGAACAGCGTCCGCTATGGCCTGTCGGCGACGGTCTGGACAGAAAACCTATCGCGTGCACACCGGATGGCCGCGGGCATTGATTCCGGCATAGTCTGGGTGAATTGCTGGCTGCTCAGGGACTTGCGGACGCCGTTCGGCGGCGTAAAAGACAGCGGCGTCGGCCGTGAAGGCGGCTTCGAAGCACTCAGGTTTTTTACGGAAGAGAAGAACGTCTGTGTCAAGATCTAGGTAAGGTGCGACATCACTCGGCAAAGACGAGAATCACCCGCCGTTTTTTCTGTTTCGCAAGTCCGATCAACGAACCAACTCCGGCGGCCACCGGCATGACTACAAGGGCTTCGGGTGCTCCGACTTCGCTGCCGCCCTTCAAACCTTTTCTCGTGTACTCCTTGACGCCGGCCTTACCATCCGTGACGCCAAAGACCCTTACGATCATTTTCCGGGGAATGTCGAGGACGGCATCCAGCCGGTTTCCTACCAGCGTCAGCTTCTCCTCGTCCGCGCCGCCGAAATAGCCGACCATTTCCTTGCCATTGCGCAGGACCACGCCGATCTGGCCTTGTGTTCCCAAACCTGCAACGTGCGCCCAGCTTCCGTGGTTTTTTGCAAGCGGGTCCGGAACGAACGAGAGGTGTATACCGCTTCCTATGACCTCAAGAACGTCCGCATATCGGATGCTGAACTCGAGATCTGACGTCTTACTCTTTACGCGGACTAAGAAGACGTCTTCTCCAACGCTCGTCACAACGCCGCTTAACGAAAAAAGATTGCGGCGGATTATATCCACGCTTGGTCGTTTCTTCAGATCGAGAGCTGATACCGCGGCCTTTACTTCCGCGCTTTCACGCAAACGGCCGGCGTCCTGCGAACAAGAGACAATGGCCCCGAATCCGATTACACCAACGAGCAAAAAGCATTGCAGCTTATTCATTCCGACCTCCTCCAGCACCTCAAGCTGTGGTTCCTGCCGAACGATGGGCCAACTTCCTGCATCAATATACACGTATTTGCTCTGCAAAGAGCAACAAAATATCCTGTAAAAAAAGAGCTTTCGCCGACCCAATGGGGTTCAGTGACGTAACCACGGTATGAGGATCGTTCTGAAGACAATCATATTGACCGCAGCTGGCCTGGCGGCCTACCTCATCGGTGGCCTGATAATTTACCATTACTTGTGGCGGCAGGCGAAACCGGATCTGACGGAATATTTCAGGTCGGGCGATAAACTGTTGAGCAGGTTCGAGGGTTTTGACCAGACGGTGCTGGACGTTCGCGAGGGCTGGATGCATACCCGGCTTGAGGTCGCTCCGCATGCGGCAGGGACGCCGGAACATTTTCACACTGGTTTCACCAAAAATTTTACCGTTAAAACAGGCACTCTTAGCATCCTAATCGGCGGCGGGAAACGGACGCTTCGCGAGCGCGAGTCGATTTCGATTCCGCCGATGACAAACCATAAGCCGTTCAACGAGACGGGCGAAACAGTCGTAATTGAGAGCGATGATCCCAAGACTCTGCCGGTTGAATTCGGTTATTTTCTCTCGCAAGCGTACGGCGTGATGGATAGTCAAACGAACGGGCAAACCGCGGCGGAATAAGTAGCCGGGCAAGATAAGAATTATGAAACTGCTTTCAACGATTACCATTTCTGTGCTATTGGCGTTCACCGCATTCGGACAGTTAAAGGCCCCGACCGAGTCGGCGATGGATCGATTTCTTCGCTATGTAAAGATCGACACGCAATCGGCCGAGGACGCCGGAAAGGTGCCGAGTACGGAGAAGCAGCTGGTGCTGGCGCGGCTGTTGGAAACCGAATTAAAAGCGCTTGGCGCACAGAATGTGCGCTTGAGCGAGTTCGGGATTGTTTATTGCATGATACCGGGAAATTTGGCCGACAACTCAAAAGTGCCGACGATCGGGTTTATCGCGCATATGGACACGTCGCCTGCAGTTTCCGGGGCAAACGTTAAGGCAATCATCCATAAGAATTATCAGGGCGGCGATATCGTCTTGCCGAACGACAAGACACAGATCATCACCGTCGCACAAAATCCCGACCTTAAGAACATGATCGGCGACGACGTAATCACGGCAGACGGCACGACGCTGCTGGGTTCGGACGATAAATCGGGCATCGCAGAGTTGATGACGATGATCGATATTCTCAAACAAAATCCGCAGATCAAGCACGGCAATATCGCGATCGCGTTTACACCGGATGAAGAAGTCGGCGGCGGAATCGACAAATTCGACGTGAAAGGTTTTGGGGCAAAGTTTGCCTACACGGTGGATGGCGAGCAGCTTGGCGATATTTCGAACGAAACCTGGTCGGCTCGCACGGCGACAGTTACGTTTCGCGGTCGTTCGACACATCCCGGTTACGCCAAGGGAATTCTGGTCAACTCGGCATACGCCGCCGGCGATTTTCTCGGGCAGTTGGCAAAAGTCGAGAATCGACCGGAGACGACCGAGGGTCGCGTCGGGTTTGTCCATCCTTATGGAAGTTCGCTCGATGTCGAAACATCGACGGTGAAGATTCTGCTTCGCGATTTCGAGGTCGCCGGTCTCGAAAAACAGGAGGCGATGATCAAGAAAATGGTTGCCGACACCGCCGCGCGATACCCGGATGTGAAGATCGATATGAACATTGTCGTCGGCTATCTGAATATGAAAGAGGTGCTGAAAGATTATCCACAGCTGACCGATTATGCGATCGAGGCAGCAAAGAGGGCGGGTATCGATGCGAGGATCAGGCCAATTCGCGGCGGCACGGACGGTGCACGTCTCACGTTCATGGGTTTGCCGACGCCGAATTTATTCACCGGCGGCCATAATTTTCACGGCAAGCTCGAGTGGAATTCAAGGAAAGGGCTAGAAAAATCGACCCAGACGCTCGTAAATCTCGTGCAGATTTGGGCCGAAAAAGGAAAACAGGTAAGATAGATACGACCGCTCAAAGCGTTTAAGATTATTAATTTCTCCACTATAAGGGCACGAACATGCTTCAAGGCGGTTCGTGCCTTTTCGTGTCGGTTCGTGTTTTTCGTGGTTTCGTCTTATTCTAGCGAGTAAAGAGCGCAGCCGAGCAATAGTCCGAGGAAGTAAGTGTGAATGCCGAATGAAGCCTCGAATTCATCCAGAGCTCCCGAGCCGGTCGGGTTATATCCGCACGCGAGGCGTGTGGGGAATTTGTTATTTTTATCTGGCGTCGGGCCGCGCGAAAAAGGCAGGAAAGTGATTCCGGGCGTAACGCTCGACGATGCGGGAATGATCGTTTCCTACGATATCGAAACGCAATGCCGCTCGGTGTTTCAGAATGTGAGGTATATTCTCGAGGATGCTGGATCGTGCTGGGAAAGAATCGTCGACGTTACGGTGTTTTTGACGAATATGAAGGCAGATTTTGACTCTTACAATCGCGTTTATGCCGAGTATTTTGTAGATAACCAGCCGTGCCGGACGACGGTTGAAGTTAATTCGCTTCCCACGCCTATCGCGATCGAACTAAAAGTGGTCGCTACCATCGACTAGAAACGGGAGAAAAGAAATGACAGCAGCAGTAACGCAGGGAATAGCAACAAAGGGCTTTGCAACCCACGGGCCCGAAGCAAAGTTTGAGTCGTTCGAATTCGCACGCCGCGAGGTTGGGCCTAATGATATTTTGATCGACCTCCATTATTGCGGCATCTGCCACTCGGACATCCACCTCGCTCGGGACGAGTGGAATGCCTTTTTCCCGGCGATGTATCCGATGGTGCCGGGTCACGAGATCGTCGGGCGCGTCGCGCAGATCGGCGACTCGGTGTCGAAGTTCAAGGCAGGCGATGCGGCCGGGATCGGCTGCTTTGTCGACAGTTGCCGCAAGTGTGCGGCGTGCAGCGACGGCATCGAGCAATATTGCATCAAGGGAGCGGCGTATACATACGGCGGGACAGAGATGGATCGCGCCACACCGACGTTTGGCGGGTATTCAAACAAATACGTGATCGATGAAAGGTATGCACATACGATAAACGCTGCGGGCGATCTCGCGGGCTTTGCACCGTTGCTCTGCGCGGGCATCACGACATATTCGCCGCTCAAGAAATTCAATGTCGGCCCTGGGCAGAAAGTGGGCGTCGTCGGCCTCGGCGGTCTCGGTCATATGGGCGTCAAAATAGCGAATGCGATGAGTGCGGACGTGACGGTGTTCAGCACGTCGCCCGGGAAAGAAGCGGACGCGCGCAGGCTGGGTGCCAAGGACTTTGTAGTGACGAAAGACCCGGCGAATCTTGAGCCGCTGGCCGGACAGTACAATCTAATTCTCGACACTGTCTCCGCCGATCACGATATCAATCCGTACTTCGGGTGTCTCGGCGTGGGCGGCGTCCTCGCGATCGTCGGTCTGCCGAATCTGCCCGCAACCGTTCATCACGCTGCGGTCATCATGGGCAACAAATCGCTTGCCGGCTCGCTGATCGGCGGCATCCCGGAAACGCAGGAAATGCTCGATTTTTGCGCGGACCATAACATCACGGCCGATGTTGAGGTAATCACGCCGGACCGCATCGAAGAAGCGTACGACCGCACCGTAAAGTCCGACGTGCGGTATCGCTTCGTGATCGATATGCAGCGCGCATGAGGTATGTCGCGCTTCCGCGTGGCATAAATGTCACCGGCAGCAACATAATCAAGATGACAGAATTGAAGGCGGCGTTCGGGTCGCTTGGATTTGATAATATCGTTACGTATATCAACAGCGGTAACGTGGCTTTCGATTCGAAAAAGACCGCCGAAGGGACACTCGTAAAAAAGATCGCACCCCTCGTCGAAAAGCTCGCAGGTAAACCGATCAGCGTAATGGTTCGATCGCAGGACGACATCAAAAAGATCCTTGCTGCCAATCCGTTCGCCGGAAAATACGAGACCCCTCAGCAGATGCACGTCCTTTTTATGGGCGGGCCGATGTCGGCAGACAGGGTGAAGCTGCTCGAAGAGCAGCAGACAGACCAGGAAAAGTTCATTGTAAAGGGCAATGAGATCTATGCCCTCCTCCTCGACGGCGTCGCCGAGAGCATGCTCGGCAAAGGCTTTATCGAGCGAAAGCTAAAGACAACTTACACCGGCAGAAATTGGCGAACTGTCAAGAAGCTTGCGGAGTTGTAGCTTGAAAAGCTTGTCATAATTCGATTATGGAAACAAGGAAATACAGGATCGCTTTAATTGTCATTGTCGTGGTCTTTCTCGTCGCCGGTACGGAAGCCCAGACGACGCCGAAGTCAGCACTTTTGTATCGAGTCACCGGAAAGAACTTGAAGAAGCCGTCGTACCTATTCGGCACGTTTCATAT
>JBHENZ010000062.1:0-5610 GCA_046261815.1 Pyrinomonadaceae bacterium
TTGCCATTTTCGACGATTGTCGGAACGGTCGGATCGCCGCCGGTATACTCGAGCATCTCCTTTTTTCGACGCTTATCATTCTGCGCGTCATACTCGGTAAACTCGATTTGGTTCTCGTTGTAATAATCACGCGCCCGCTGGCAATACGGGCAGTTCGGCTTCATATACAATACCAAAGACATATTTGATTCCTCGCTCTCAGTTGTAGGATAGTTTATCGGACGAAGTGCCGAATGCGGAAGCCCGCATGTGAGTATGCGCGAAATCGCTAACGAGGTCACAACCACAAAGCTCCGCTCGGGTTTAGGAGGGTGGCAACCGCTTCGGCGGACGCGGTGGTTAGATGGCTCGCGAAGAATTCTTTAGGTATGATTATATGTCCGATTACGACGTCTTCGAACCCTTCGAGAAACTTATAGCGATCACGGTCCTCGGCCGCACCGAGCGTGTGCCTGAGAAGAACTCGATCCTCCGCTGTCTGCAATTTCTCGATATGGAGGCCGTCTCAAATGGCGATCTCTGTTGGAACGGCGACTGTCTCAACTGCCAGGTCTGGGTGAAGGATGGCGATAAGGAAAAAGCGCTGATCGCTTGCCGAACCCTCGCAGTTGAAAATATGGAAATCGTCCGCTTAAGTCGTGACATTCCTTATCACTTCGAAAAATAATTCATCCTCCGTGTGTCGAGTGATACGAAAAAAGGATGCTCCGCTTTACACGGGGCGCATCCTTTTGCTCTTTGTGATTCTTGCGCCAACCTAATTGCTGCCACTCATTTTGAAAAAGCGGCCGTTCGCCCATGCGGTTGTTCTCGCCGGCCCGCTAATTTGCTGAAGCTGCCCGCCCCCGGAAACCGTAACGTTGTTTGCCGAGAGTGTCGTGCCGGTTGAGCGCTGCAGTTCGGAGATCGCTCGATTTAAATCCGTCTGCGCCTGCAGCTCGCGGCTGCGGGCGGCGAGGAGTTCGGTTTGCCGCTGCAAAACCAAATAGAATGTTGTCGTGCCGGCACGGAATTGGCGTTGCTCGCTTTCGGAAAGCTGCTCGGCGGCGGCGCGTGAGGCGAGCGCTGAGGCGAGGCGAGCTTCGGCGGAGCGAAGCGCCTGCAGAGCATTCCGCACCTCGGCCTCGATCACCTGCTCGGTTTGCGCCCGCTGGTTGACGATGCGCTCGCCCTCGACGAGCGTGCGGCCGAGGTTTGCTTTTGCGATATTGTTGCCCCACGGCAGCGAGATCGCGACTCCGACGCGATACGTCGGGTAATCCTGACCGATCAAATTGCCAAGGGAATTGATAAGGCCGCCACGCAAATTTTCCGGAACGATGATCTCACCGGTTAGCGGGTTAGTCGCTCGCGCTGTCGGCGTACCGGTCAGGCCTTGCGTGGTATACGAGGCAACCAGATCGATCTGCGGTTTCGTTTGATTGCGAAAATAACGCTCGTTGATGCGATTGACCTCTGTGCTTGTCGCAAGCACCGCGATCTCAGGTCGATTTTTGATCGCTTCGCCCAATGCGACATCAAGTCCGATCCGCGGCGGCTCGAGGCTCACCGGGGAAACAGGCGTGATCGGCTGCGACCACATCGGCGAGGTTCTGTCGGTAAGGAGTAAGGTTTTCAACGTATTTTCGGAGCGCGTCACGGTTTCTTGGGCGGTGTATACGCTTTGCTCGAATGTGGTGATCTGCGAATTTGCAGCGATAATATCGATCGGCGCGAGCACGCCGCGCGAGACGAGACGCTGGTTGCTTTCGAGCTGTGTGCGAGCCTGCTTGACGGCATCGATCTGCACCTTCAAATTCCGTAAAGAAAAAACCAGATTCCAATAAGCCTGCTCGACCTGGGCGATGACCTCGATTGCCTGCTGGCGAAACTGCGCGTCGGACAAGCTCAGGTTTCGCTTTGCAATCTCGATCAAACGGCGATTATTGTCGAAACGAAAATTTCGAAAAAGGGGCTGCGTGTAGCTTAGCGTGAGCGCCGACGGAAATTGCGGATTGAGAAATGCGTTGGTGTTGCTCGTCGTCGTCCGCGAGGTGTTGAACTGGGCAGAATATTCGCCGCCATACCACGGCGAAAAACCGCTCACGCCGCCCGAGCCGTAATATCTCGTTTGCGTGACCGAGCCGTTGACCGCACCCCCGATCGCCGATGCGGTGGGCGTGGTCGCGCGCTCGTAATAATTTTCGGAGACGATCAGCGGATCGTATACGCCGCGTGCGCCGCGTAGGTTGAATTCGGAAATGCGGACATCGTTTCGCGACATATCGATGTTGTTGTTGTTTTGCAGCGCCATCGTAATTGCTTCATCGAGGCTGAGCGGCTTTTGACGGGCGTGGTCGACGCCGACCCGCTCAGCGCTCGGCAGCGGCCTGATCGGCGCTTCGAAATTAGGAGCTACGGGCGGCGGCTCGGTCGGCAGCTCAGCCGGAGCCAGCCCTGACGTTCCGACATTCTGCCCGGGCGTCGGCGGAATAACGGTGTTCGGACTCGTGATCTGTCCGCCGGGCGTCGTGCCCGGGGCGTTAGCCGGTGCCCGCGGAACCGTCACACCCGGATTCGGATCATTCGACGGATTCTGAGTTACGGGAGGCTGCCGCTGCGGCTGCTGCGTCGTCGGCAGCTGCGGCCGCGTGACCGGCGGGGGATTCGCGGGCGGCGAAGTCGGCGTCGTCTGTGCCGTCGTTTTCGAAGGTGCGAATATAATCGCGAATGTCAGCAAAAATCCGAATCCGGATGCGGCGATAGTTGTTTCGTTTAGTGCAAATTTCATCTTTCTATTTACCCCTAGCCTCACCGGCGAAAGCGTTCCGGGGACACA
This sequence comes from Pyrinomonadaceae bacterium, assembly GCA_046261815.1. Taxonomy (GTDB): domain Bacteria; phylum Acidobacteriota; class Blastocatellia; order Pyrinomonadales; family Pyrinomonadaceae; genus OLB17. The sequence continues at coordinate 2,819 of JBHENZ010000062.1, forward strand.
TCTTCTTCCGTAGCTGGATTAGGTTCGGCTTTTTTGAACAGCCCTGAAAATTTTCCGCCGCCCGGCCGCAAAATGCGTGTTTTGAGGTTACCGACACGAGTCGAAAAACCATGCCAAACGGTCGATTCGGCCGCGTCGTCAAACAACGAATAGAAGACCGGCACCGCGAGCAGCGTGAGCAGTAAACAAAGGGACTGTCCGCCAACGACGAGGATACCGATCGACCGATTGGTGGCCGCGCCGGCGCCGCTTCCCAAAACGAGCGGAATCATTCCGGCGACCAGTGCGAGCGTCGTCATAAGGATCGGCCTCAGGCGGTCTCGATTAGCCTGGATGATCGCATCGTAGCGTCCAAGGCCGCGAGCACGAAGCGTGTTGGTATGATCGATTTGCAAGATCGCGTTTTTCTTCACGATTCCAAACAAGAGCAAGATTCCAAGGGCCGAAAAGATGTTCAGCGTTTGCCCGGCAATCGCGGTTGAAATTAACGCGAACGGAATCGACAGCGGCAGCGTCAGCAAAATCGTCACAGGGTGGATAAACGATTCGAACTGCGCGGCCAAAATCAGATACATAAAAACAAATGAGAGCAGGAATGCCAGCATGAACGATTCGTAAGCGCGCTGCAGCTCTTTCGATTGGCCTGTAACACCCGTGATGTATTCGGCAGGCATATTGAGTTGGGCGGCGTACGATTCGAGCTTTGCAAGTGCGTCGGCCTCGGATGTGTTCGGCGGAAGGCTGGCTGAAATTGTCACCTGACGCAGGCGATTAAGGCGGCTGATCGTCGCGGGTGCGGTTCCTTCCTGAAGCGTCACGACGCGGTCGAGAGACACGGTCGAAGGACCCGACACAATCGCGGTTCCCGGTGCGGTAGATGGTGCCGTTCCGATCGCCGAAGAAGCGCCGCCGCCTGTCGACGAAACCGTAAACAGCGGCAGATAACTTCTGTCGCGACGATACTGGTCGTCGGCCTGAACGATCACGTCGTATTGCTCCGAACCCTCGCTGTACGTGGACACACGCTGGCCGGCTGCGACGACGTTTAAAGCCTGCGCGACATCGCCGGCGCGAACGCCAAGATCCGCCGCCCGCATGCGGTCGATCGCCACGCGAATTTCGGGCGTGCCGACTTCGACCGATGTGTCGGGATCGCGAAAAAGCGGGTCTTGTTTCAATTTTTCGACAAGCTGATTGGCATATTCCTGCAACTGAGCCATATCAGGCCCCGCGATAAAATAACCGACGCCCGAGCCGCCGCGACCAAGACCGATGCTGCCGGCGATCGACGACGAGGCCGATACGCTGACCTGATAATCTTTCGACGAATATTTACGTGCAATGCCGCGAGTGCGGTTGATCAATTCGGACTGCGATTGAGGGCGTTCGGCAACTGGTTTGAGGCTGACGTTGATAAATCCGTTGTTTGGACCCGAGCCGCGGCCAAATCCGGCGAGCACAAGCGTGTTTTGAACGCCTGGTACTTGCTCGCGGATATCGCGGGCAATGCGATCAAGGATCGACTGCGTAGCCGCCAGCGACGTCCCCTGCGGACCGCGAACGTTCACCTGGTAAAGCGATTCATCCTCATCAGGCAAGAACGCCATTCCGACGTATCGGTAAAGAGGATAAATCGACGCCACGGTGACGACGCAGATCAGCACAACCGCCCAGCGAAACCGCATCGCCATCTTTAGCAGGAACGTATAAGCTCCGTCGACTTTGCTGTAGAACCAACCGGATTTGGAATCGGTTTCGAGTTCCGGGTTTCGAGTTCCGAGGTCGTTGTGGTGTCCGTACGAGGCTTCATCGCTTACTGAATCGGCGTCTTCACGCGGAACTTGAAACTCGGAACCCGAAACTTTTTCTCGCCGCTTGATCCAGCGTGCCGCAAGCATCGGAGTCAAGGTAAACGAGACGATTAACGAAACGGCGATCGCGGCCGCCGCGGTTAATCCGAACGACGACATAAAGCGTCCGACGATGCCGGTCATAAATCCGACGGGAATAAAAACGGCGAGCAAACTCAACGTAGTCGCGAGCACGGGCAGACCGATCTCTCGCGTGCCTTCGACCGCGGCCTGCATCGGGCTCATTCCCTTTTCTTCGACAAAGCGATAGATATTTTCGAGCACGACAATGGCGTCGTCGATCACGATGCCGACCATCAGCGTGAGCGCCAGCATCGTCATCTGGTTAAGGGAATAGCCGAAGGCGGCGATGGCCGCGAAGGCGGCGATTATCGAAACCGGTATCGCCAGCGCGGCGATGATCGTCGAGCGAAAATTCCACAAAAAGAAGAACACGACGATCGCCGCGAATAAGCCGCCGAGCACAAGATGCTCTTCGATCGCGTGCAGAGAGTTTTCGATAAACTCAGATTGATCGCGGATCACCGCAACCTTCAGATCGGGGGGAAGATTCGGGACGATCTCGGCCATTCGCAGTTTCACGTTGCTAATGACGGCGATTGTATTTGCTCCCGATTGTTTCCTGACGGCAACCGAAACGCTCGGCACGCCGTCGAGCGATGCGGCCGACGTCGGCTCGGCACCGCCGGCCGTTACGCGGCCTATGTCCTTGATCTTGATCGGAAAATTATTACGCGTGGTAATAACGATCTCGCCAAACTGCTCGATCTCGGTAAGTTTACTAAGCGTTCGGACACCGAGGGTTCGCGGCCCCTCGATCAGATTGCCTCCCGGAAGCTCCTGATTCTGTGAGCGAACGGCGTTCGTCACGTCAGTCACCGACAAATTGTAGGCACGCATCCGCTCGGGGCTGATCAGGAC
>JBHENZ010000063.1:0-3355 GCA_046261815.1 Pyrinomonadaceae bacterium
GATTCGAGTATGCCGCGACCGCGAAACTCGATCTCACCGGGAATGCCAAGCGTCCGTCGACGCACGCCCGTCGCAACAATGAGCGATTTCGCAGAATAATTCTTTCCCGACGCACCGCGGGCTGATTTTTGCAGGCAGTCGATTTCAACGATCTCTTCGTCAACGCTCTTGAAAAAATCCTGCCCTGCGATTGAGGCGGCGAAACGATTTCGCAATTCGCGCCCGTTTTTAGTTTCGATCCCGGGATAGTTGGTGATTGGATTGTGTATCCAAAGTAGCTGTCCACCGAGTTCACCTGATCGTTCGATCAGCGTCGCTCGGCCAAAATCGCTGCACCACAACGCCGCGGACATTCCAGCCGGACCGCCGCCGATGATAAGAACATCGGCCAGCGGGATATTATCTGCGGTGTTGTCCTTTCGAAAATTTGTCATCCAAACTGTCAAAATCTGTCACGTTTTTGATTTAGCCGAATCTGAATCGAGCTTCTCCCCCAGCGAGCAAGTGTAACACCCACAAGATTTATGGCCTTTATGATCACGAACAAATTGGTTGGTGCGGGCTCGACATTGGCATTGGTATTGCAGTTGCAAGTTTCTTGACACCGTGTTTCCGGGCAGCTCACGCAGAATTTCCTCCCTTCAGAGATCTTAAGCCCCTCAGCTCGACATCGCCACCATTATATGAGACTCGAAATCGAAGCGACTATTGTTCCCCCCCGCAGCCGTGGCGAACGCAAGTTCACCCGAACCCGCAAACGAATCGCGCGATGCCTTGCAAGAAGGTATCAAAGCCGCCCAGGCCGGCGACCGCCCCGGAGCTCGTTCGCTGTTGCTGCGAGCCGCGTCTCTAGACCCGCAAACCGAGAATGCATGGCTCTGGCTCGCGTCGATCAGTGAGTATCCCGAAGAGCTGATGGTTTTCCTCACCAATGTTCTAGACATAAACCCGGAAAATCCGCGTGCCGTTGAATGGACGGCCGCCATTGCCAGGTGAATGCGTTATTGATTCGACTGGAAGAAATTCGTCAGCAGGAAGAAGCGCATGGCAAGGTAGCGAAGGGTAAACGAATACTCGTCGTCGATGACAGCCCGACTGTTCGAAAGTTGATTTCGGGTAAGCTCGTGAAGTGCGGTCATGAGGTGATCTGCTCGAACGACGGCGTCGAAGCGATGGAAAAAATTGAGAGCCTAGTACCCGACCTTGTTTTGCTTGAAATTACGATGCCTCGAATGGACGGCTATCAGGTGTGCAAGCTGCTTAGGGCAAAGGCCGAAACAAAAGACGTTCCGATCGTGATAATCTCGGGCAAAGATGGATTTTTTGACAAAGTTCGTGGTCGCATGGCCGGCACGACCGGCTATATCACGAAGCCGTTTGGACCGGAAACGCTGATTAAGGCAGTTGAGATGTATCTGAGCGGCCACGTCGACGAGGACATGCACCGGTGAGGAACGACGTGGACCGAAAGGATTATAACGCTGAGCTAAGCTTAACCTGAAATTTGCAAGTCCTGCAGCGCAATTCTTATTTAGTCGGTGGCTTGGTCGGGCGGATTTCGACTTTGCTCGGCAGCGCGCGCGGATCCATTTCGAGTAAATTCAGCACGGTTTGCGCGATGTCTTCGGGCTGAAGCTGCCAGGCTTGATCTTCGCTTGGACTCTCGCCGCCGAAATGTGTGTTTACGCTGCCTGGGCAGAGGTAGCTGACTTTTATGCTGTCCTGCCGCACTTCCTGCATCAACGCTTCGCTAAATCCATTTAGACCGAATTTCGACGCATTGTAGGCCGCCATTTTTGGATGCGCGTTCTGGCCGGCGAGGCTGGAGATATTTATGATGTATCCGCCGCCTCTTTCGCGCATCAGCGGAACGGCGTAATGACACGCGTAAAAAACGCCGAAAAGATTTGTCTCAAGCGTTTGCCTGAATTCATCGCCGCTCATTTTCTCGACCGTCGTGTTCGTGTAGCCAATTCCAGCGTTGTTCACAAGAATATCGAGACCACCGAAAAGCCGCTCGCATTTTTCGAGAAGCTTTTGCACCTCATCTTCATCTCGAACGTCGCACACTTCGCCGTCGATCTCGCCTTTTTGCGAAAGGCGTTTGATTGCCTCGTTCAATTCGTTTTCTTTTCGAGCGCAAATTAAAACCCGCGCATCGGCCTCGAGTAGGTTTTCGGCGATAGCGTAGCCGATTCCTTTCGAACCTCCGGTCACGACCGCAGACTTTCCCGCGATTTTCATAGCTTTTCTTTCAGTAGATCGTTAACGATTTTCGGATTCGCTTTTCCGCCCGAAGCCTTCATCACCTGCCCGACAAAAAAGCCGAATAGTTTTTCGTTTCCGCCGCGATAGGCACTGACCTGATTCTCGTTCGCCACAATCACGTCATAGACGATCTTTTCGATAGCCGACGTATCCGAAATCTGTTCGAAGCCCTTTTCGCGAATTATCTTATCCGACGATTTTCCGGAGGCAAACATTTCAGCCAACACCTCCTTGGCCTGATTATTATTGATTTTCCCGGCGTCAAGCGTTTTGATCAACTCGGCCATGTTGCCTGCGGTAAGCGGGGAATCGGCGGCCGTCTTTCCCGAGTTGTTCAGCTCGCGAAGCAATTCCGACAGTACGAAATTCGCCGATGTCCGCGGATTGCCCGACCATTTTGCGGTCGTCTCATAAAACTCAGCCAGGCTTTTTTCGGACACAAGCTGCGAGGCGTCCGCATACGAAAGCTGATATTCGGAAACAAACCGCTCGCGCATCCTATCGGGCATCTCGGGCATTTCCGTTCTCACTCGATTTACGAATTCGACGGAAACGTTGAGCGGTTGCAGATCGGGCTCGGGGAAATAGCGATAATCATGCGCGTCCTCCTTCGAACGCATCACGCGCGTGCGATTATTCTTTTCGTCCCACAGACGCGTTTCCTGCGTCACGTCCTGGCCGGATTCGTGCGCCTCGATTTGCCGCTCGATCTCGTATTCGATCGCCTTTTGCATAAATCGAACGGAATTCAGATTTTTCAACTCGACCTTGTTTCTAAATTTTTCTTCGCCGAGTTTTCGCACCGAAACGTTTGCCTCGCAACGCAAATTTCCCTTTTCCATATCCGCGTCGCTGGCACCGACCCAGGCGAGTGCGCGCCGTACATGATTCACATAATCGTAAGCCTGCCACGACGAGCGAAAGTCCGGCGAGGTTACGATTTCCGCCAGCGGAGTTCCCGCTCGATTGAGGTCGATGTAAGAATATTTATCGGTATCCGGCAGTCCCTCGTGCACGTTCTTGCCGGCGTCTTCTTCCAGATGCAGCCGCTCGATATGAATCGTCATCGGCCGCCACGCCATCACGC
>JBHENZ010000064.1:0-6132 GCA_046261815.1 Pyrinomonadaceae bacterium
TTAATAAATTTTCGTCTACTTTTATAAACCGCCTCGGGAGTGATTTCCGAGGACGGTATTTTTCCGTCGATGTTGGCCGGCATTATTAATATTCGATGCTTCAAGCGGTTGGTTCCGCTGAAAAATTCCGGGAAATGCGCGGGTTTTCGCGTGGATGACGCTTAATTTTACCTAACTTTCAGAAATATGTAAAAAATGTTTCAACAACATATTCCATTTTTGTACTGCCTTTGCTATACTCGTTTGCGGCAGTTAGCTCACCCTCCGATTTCTCGCCTAATAATATGCCCGCTACGAACGACGTCTTACAGGAAAGTCAGTATCAGTTTGAACACCCGCCGGTCGGATCCATGCCTGACCTGGATAATTCATCGTTTGGCGACCCGATGGCCGAATTGATGCACCGAAACAGACGCGCCTTTCCCCTGCCCGACGTGTTGACCTGGGCCGACCAATTGCTCGATTCGCTTCACGAGCGTCACTCGGAGAGCCCGCCGGTAGTTCATAAAAAGGTCAGTCCCGAAAGCGTCCTGCTCGGGTCGAACGGCAGAACAAGTCTTGCGGATCCCGAGATCGTACTCGCTTCGGCCGAAGCCGAAAGCGAGATGCGCTACGCTCCGCTAGAGCAAGTTTGGGAAACTCTTGATGCGGCTTCGCAGAAAGTAATTATCAATAGCTTCGACGAGCGCTCGGAACGCATTCTAAAAGAGCCGTCAGACGCTCGCAGCGACGTCTATTCGCTCGGGGCAACGCTCTATTATCTCGTCACTGCCCGCGAGCCTGTGAGCGCGCTTGAAAGATCGATCGAGATTCTCGATGGCAAGGCCGACCCGCTCCGCGAGCCAGTGAAAATCGATACGAACATTCCCGCCGAAATTTCCGACGTTATAATGAAGGCGATGGAGCTTCGCCGCGAGAATCGCTACGATTCGGCCGCAATCATGCGCGATATGTTTAAGTCCGCCGCGGCTCGTGCCAAATCACGCGAAGAAGCCGAAACGCGCGAGCTCGAAGAGGCTGCCGAAGAACTTCGGATGGCCGAGCAGATAAAGCTCGATCAGGCGCAAAAGCTCGCCGACAGAGAGCGGCAGCAGCTCGAGGCTGATAAACAGCAAAAGTCACGCCAACTCGAAAATAAGCTTCGCGAGGCCGAGGAGCAGAAGAAACAGGCCGAGGCGCGTGCGGCCGAGGCCGAACGTATTTCGCGGGAAAAGGAAGAGGCGCGCCTCGAGGCGGTCGCGCTCGAGTCTGCCGAAGCTGAAAAGACCGGAGTTGACGACGGCGCCCTGCATTTGTTTGACACTTCGTTCCACAAGTCAGATCCGCCGCAAACCGAGACGGTCGAGGGCGTTCGCGATGTCGAGCAAGAAAAAATAGCGTCCGCACCAGCGCCCACCGTAGAAACGATAAAACCGGAAAAAGTGCAAACTGTCGACACGTCGAACGAGGCGTTATCATTCGAGCTCGAAGAGCCGCCAAAGTCCAAAATGGGCCTGGTCGCAGCCGCGGTGGGCGGAGTCGTCGCGGTTGCGATCGCGGGCGGAGTTTGGATGTTCAGCTCGTCCGGTACGGCGCCTCAAGCGACCACGACACCGCAGCGTACCGAAACACAAAGTACACAAACGGCTGCGCCAGCGCCTGTTGAAGCTCAGCCGGAGCCAGTCGAGGCTGAAATCGCGCCGGAAACGCCTGCTCAAACCACGACCGCCGCTGCGCCGGTAGTCGCCCAAAAGGCGTCCGATAAGCAGAAAAAGGCAGCACAGGCCAACACTGCGAAACCGGCCGCCAAAAAGGCCGTGACGGCCGACGATCTGATTAACGATTATTAAACCCCTTTCATACCCAGACCGCCCTGTCCCGCAACCCGACGGTCAACCATGACGATGCATCGAGGAACCCACGATATGAACGCCCGATTACTTTTCCAAACCTTTCCGTTCGTAATTCTGCTTTTTGCGCTGCTCGCGCTACCGGCCGAAATTAGTGGCCAAAATCCGCAGCTTTCGCTGGCCGATCTTCTCGTCGGCTTGAAATCGAAAAAAGTGCCGCTAAACGATCGAAACAAGATTCTCGCCGAGGCGGTGCAGCAGCGAGGAATCACTTTTTCGCTGACACCCGAAATCGAAAAAGAGCTTTCCGCCACCGGTGCCGATAATTCGCTGATAGGTACGATCAAGGCAAAATCTCCTGTATCGCCGCCCCGGCCCGCACCTGAACCTGTCAAACCCGCGGCCACCCCAACGCCGCCGGATTTCGTATTTTATAAATCCCGAGCCGAGGTCGCCGCGGGGAAAGGTGATTTCACGGGTGCACTCGCCGATTACGGCAAGGCTCTCGAATTAAAGCCCGACAGCGCTCCGACGTTTGTCAGCCGCGGTCAAACGTATTTTTCGATGAAGTCTTTCGGTCTTTCAGTCGCGGATTTTAACAAGGCGGTCGACCTTAACCCGAAAGATTCGATGACCTATTTCAACCGCGGTGCGGCACAGGAAAAACTTGGCGAAAAGAAAAAGGCGATGGTCGACTATCAAAAAGCCGTCGAACTTGAACCGACTAACGAATCGGCAAAGATTAGTCTCAAACGACTGCAGGACGAAGAGGCGAAGCTTGTTGCGAAAGTCGAGCCGGTACCGCCACCAAAAGCACCCGAGCCAGTGGAAATCGCACCCGAGTTCGTCGACCTCGGCACCGTCACGGGAGCCAACGCTGTCAGAATGGTAAGGCCTGTCTACCCGCAGCTTGCTCAGCGTTCAAATATTGAAGGGCGCGTCGTCGTCGCTATCGAAGTCGATGAGATCGGAAACGTGACCAAGGCCAAGGCGACCAGCGGACATCAAATGCTCCGCATGGCGGCCGAAGCAGCGGCCCAACGTTCGAAGTTCAAGCCAGGAGCGTTCGACGGCAGGCCGAACAAGGCCAAAGCGGTTGTGATCTACAATTTTAGCCTGCAAGCCACAAGGGAATAGACGGAATAAACTTGTTCTCGATGATCGAAAAAAAAGGCTGCTTGAAAAGGCGGCCTTTTGTTTCTGGTTTTGCTTAGTACGCAAGGACGTCTGGCGTCGGCGATCTACCGCTAGCTTCCTGCGCGATTTTTACGCCTACGCTGGCTCCGATTCGCGTAGCTCCGGCAGCGACCATCGCGCGTGCATCATCGATTCCCTTTACTCCGCCCGACGCTTTGACGCCGAGCGTCGAACCCACAGTCCGCCGCATCAGAGCCACGTCATCGACCGTTGCACCGCCCCTGGCAAAACCGGTGGACGTTTTGACAAAATCTGCACCTGCGTTTTTCGCGGCGAGGCTCGCCCGCACTTTTTCTTCGTCGGTCAACAGCGCCGTCTCGATGATTACCTTGCAAAGAACCTGCTCGCGATGAGCAGCCTCAACCACGGCTCGAATGTCATCCTCAACCCAGCAATCGTCACCCGATTTCAGAGCGCCGACATTGATGACCATGTCGACCTCGCGGGCGCCGTCGAATATCGCGCGGCGCGCTTCGTAGGCTTTCACATCCGAAAGTGTCGCCCCAAGCGGAAAGCCGATTACCGTACAGACCGGCACAGTTGTCCCGCGCAAAAATTCGACCGAGCGTTTGACCCATGTCGGATTTACGCAGACCGATGCAAAGCCGAACTTCGCCGCCTCGTCGCACAGCTTCCGAATATCCGATTCGCTTGCCTCTGGCTTTAGCAGCGTGTGGTCGATCAAGCCCGCCCAATCGTGCGCGGTAGCCGTCTCGCCCAAAACGATCCCAATTCGCTCGGCTCCGGCATCGACAATTCGTTCGACATCCGCACGACAAAAAGTCGGGCATGAACTTTCGTCCTCGAGCCTCGAAAGTACAAGGTCAGTGATTTGCTCGACAAGTTTTTCGTAGTTGCCGTTGCGGTTCATTAAAGTCCGGATTTTGATGTTACCACTTATTATACTGCTTCTCGATATTCACAATCTTGCCCACGCGCTTTTTGTGGCGGTCTTCTGAGAGTTCCGACGTTAGGAACGCTTCGATGATGGATTGCATCTCTCCGACGGAATTTTGGCCGTTGCCGAGTGTAATCACGTTCGCACCGTTATGCTCGCGCGAATTTTTTGCGAGTGCCTCGGAGTAGCAAGCCGCGGCCCTGACGTTTGGTACCTTATTAGCGGCGATTGCACTGCCGATTCCGGCCCCGTCGATTACGATTCCCACGTCTGAGCTGCCATCGCTCACCGCCTTTGCAACCGCGTGTGCGTAATCAGGATAATCGACGGCGTCGGCTGAGTTCGTACCATAATCGCGAACGTTCAGATCGAGTTTAGAAAGAAATTGTTTGAGCTCTTCTTTTGCCGCGAACCCGCCGTGGTCGGCTCCGATCGCGACGTTCTTAACACGGATAGCTGCCGTTCGCTCTTGTTTCATTATCAGCTTGATTTTTCTTTCGCCGATTAGATCGCTGGCGAGCGGCGTGAATTTCGCGTCTTTTCGAACGCGGAGTCGGGAGCCATCTTCCAGCCCTCTCAAATCGTCTTCGGTAATCAAGGTCTTAGCCGATTCATCGCGGTCAAATTCCCTCTCGTGTTTTTCGCGCAGCGAATTTACAACGACATGCTCCGGCCCTGCGGACGGCGCGCTTTCCGTTTCCACAGGCGTGTTTGCAAGTACTTGCCGGACGAGTTCTCTAACGCGTTCGCGTGTTTCGCTGGATTCCTGCGGCATAATTAAGAAGCGGTTTAATGACCAGCGCAAGACCGGTTGTAATTTCCGGACGCTTTGAATAGTATTGCTAAAATCCTGTCCGAATCAACCTTTCACACTATGCTTTCAAACACCGCCCAGCAGGAATATTCCGAGTTTAGGCACCCGAATCTCGAAGTTCTCTACACGGAAGATCAAATTCGCGAACGCATTCAAGAGCTTGGCGAGCAGATAACCCGCGAATACGCGGGCCGCGAGCTTGTCCTTGTCAGCGTTCTAAAAGGTTCCTGTGTTTTCCTCGCGGATTTGATGAGGGTGATCAATCTGCCGCTTACGATCGATTTTATGTCGGTGTCGAGCTATAAGGACGGCAAGAAGTCGACGGGCGATGTGGAAATTCTCAAGGATTTGAGCAATCCGATTCGAGGCAAGGACGTAGTGGTGGTAGAGGACATCGTCGATACAGGACTAACATTGTCGCGTCTGCTCGAGATTCTAGGTTCACGCGGTGCGGCCTCAATAAAACTCGCGACGTTTCTGGATAAGCCAGGGCCACGAATCAAGAAGGAATTGAAAATCGATTTTACCGGCTTCACGGTGCCCGACCAATTCGTCGTCGGCTACGGACTTGACGCCGCCGGCCGCTACCGTAATCTGCCATTTATTGCGGTAGTGAAAGACCCATCGGAAGCATAGCAGGAGGCAGAAGCCCCGAACGTAAGGGCTTGCGGCACTTAATACGACGTCGCATTCTCCCGCAAATGCCGGCTTGCCAGCAAGCCCTTGAACATAAAAAACAACGGTATCAAGTGAAAGAACGAGCCGAAAAAATCTCGCAGCCCGATCGCCAACAAACCGTCGACGATGTAAAAGAAAATTCCGATCACAAACGCAACGTCGCTTCCCTTCTTTGCCAAATACCCGAAACCTGCGAATACGGCCGCAATTAAAAGATCTAAAAGCAATCCAGTAATTTGCAGCGGCGGATACCAGCCCTCGCGGTTCATCGTCCCGGTTGTTCCGTCAAGCCACTGCGTCGTGCCGAGTGCGAAGAACAAATTCGGGATATTGAAAAAGAAAATTATCAGTGTATTGATCGCCGACAAAATAGCGACCCAGTAAAACCAGTTGGCCCCACTAAAAATGTTGCTCGACGGCGCGTATTCTTCAGGTGGCTGTGTAAATTCGTCCATTCCAATCCTCCCGTGGCTGCAGAATGTGTTGTCGGAATTTTGAGTGTATATTATCAGAGTTTTCCGCCCGTTTCCGTACTTTCGTCCCAGCCTTGTTTTCTCCGCTTCGATTGACTTTGTCACATTTGTTCCGTAAAATTTGATCTTTTCGGCTACCGGCGAACTGAATCGCCTTTAGCTTGCGGAGATTTTTCTGATGAGTTACGCGATTATCAAAACTGGCGGCAAACAGTTTCCGGTTGAGACCGGCCAAATCTTGCG
>JBHENZ010000065.1:0-6011 GCA_046261815.1 Pyrinomonadaceae bacterium
GCGGAAATGGCAACTCTTATTCCGTTCGCGTCGACGATTAGCAATCTGGAAGACACGCGACGAAATCTGGAATCGACAGATGCTGCGAAAACGGCCGCGCTACTCGACGCGCTTGCAAAATCCGTCACCGATCTTCAGAAATCGCTCGAGGCTGCGAGCACGCCGAAGCCGAAGCGAACAATTGCGAACCGGGCAGCTCGAACGATTGCTCAGCTTCGGACGACGTTGAAAAACTGGTACAACTTTCACGCCGGCTACGATCCGATGTTCTCGTGGTGGAACCAGCTGCCGTCTCTCTCGAGATAAGCCAAGCTCGTGGCGGTTTTATCGCGGACTTTCACGATAATTGACACCGATTGGGGCGCCCGTATTATTGAGAACGGGCGTAAATGAGGCGCGGGTTGCCGCCGCGTGATTATCTGTCGCAGGAGTCTCAGAGCAGGTAGACCGAACTTTCGAAGGTGTTACGCCAAATGAGCGGCGAGTACGGATTTTAGACGTGAAAATTCGACAGGTTTTTCGAGCACGTCGACGCAACCGGCCTCAAACGCATCGTCGCGCATGTCTTTGAAGGCGGTGACTGCGATCACCGGGATCTGCGAGCAGCTTTCGAACGTTTTAATTACACGGGCGGCCGACAAACCGTCCATCAGCGGCATCGCGATGTCCATCAGTATCAGATCGGGGCAATGTTCTTTGACGCGTTCGATCGCTTCAAGGCCGTGGCGAGCTTCTATGACGTTGTACCCGTACATTTGAACCATAATGGTCATCATGGTTCGGACGTCTTCGTAATCCTCGACTACCAATACCTTTTTTGCCACTCGTTCTCCCCCGTTTAACTGATCTTGTTCGTTAGGGCACGAATCCAAGAATAAAGCCCTCGTCCTCAGATGGCAAGCATAAGGATCGGTCGATCGAATACCGAGCCCGATGTCAAAACATAGAAACCCGTATCCTGGTCCGAGATACGGATTCTGAAAATCGCTTTAATTCTTCGTCCTGTTCGGCCATCAGTGCAAAAACGAATCGATGATGTCCTTTACCTGATCCAGCTCGATCGGTTTTCGCAACACCTCGTCGCAGCCGGCGGCAATGGCGTCGCTGCGCAAGTCTGTAAAAGCAGTGACGGCGACAATGGGGACATTATCGCCGTCATCGTATGCCTTAATTACGCCCGTCGCGGTTAGCCCGTCGACTCGCGGCATGTTCACATCCATGAAAATCAGACCGGGCCGACTGTCGCGAAACTTGTCGATGGCTTCCTGCCCGTCACAGGCCTCGATCACTTCGTAGCCGTATGACTCGATCATCAATCGCATCATCGTTCGACTGTCGTCATGGTCTTCAACGACCATAATTGCCTTGCCCATAACTGCCCAAGTTCATGAGAATCGCCGCCGGCGCTATATTACCGGAAATATACGGGCCTGACAATCGGTGTAATAAATCGACAAAATTTTCAGATTATGTAGGGTGCCTGACCGAATCGAGGAATTATTAGATTAAATGTTTAATTACACAATTGCTGCCTGGAAAGCGATCTCTTGTTTCAAATGCATTTTTACCTTGTCACCACCGCGAAGGCCGGCCCTTTTTTATTTGTTAATGGACAGTCTGCTGTTTTGACTCCATCAATCGGACAACCGCCGGTTCAAGGTTATCGATAAACGACGCATCGTTCTTCCACATCAAGGCCTGTCCGCCAATCGAAAACACCTTTTCTTCAGTAACCGAACTACTGCCCGTAATAAACAAGATGGGCGTTTGAATCTTTTGAAGTCTTAATTGTTGGCATAGGTCGAAACCCGTGCCATCTGAAAGATGATAATCAAGGATAAACAGGTCGAAATTGTTCGAGCCGCAACTTTGCAAGGCGTCGTCCATGCCGCGGACGCAATCTACCTCAAAATTCCGCAAGAGCAGCCTGACTAATTCCCACATATCTAAATTGTCGTCTACATAAAGTATTCGCGCTGCGCTGCCCGACATAGCCAACTCCTTCCAGTAAATTCCCGTGCAATCAAACCGTTCGCTGTTTCGAACTGTATCAATACATAGGCGGCGTTTTGGGCCCTTTATTTAAAGTTATTTACAAGCCTCGTGCCAGCCAGCCGTGGATAGATAATTGCATCAACCGCAACCGCCGGGCTTATGTACGACGTGGACAGATAATTGCATTAACCGCAACCGCCGGGCTTATGTACGACCAGGAAAAATATTCGTCCGAAAAGTGGGTTTTTATTGAATCGTCTTTAGTTAGAAGGAGGCCTGATGGAAAAGTTTAATCGTTTGCAGAATGAGAATCCGCAAGATCCCGCGGAACCTGAACCAAGAGTTCCGGATACTAAACCGAATCCCTATCCGGTAACGGATCCGATTCCTGATCCTAATCCATCTCCGAATCCACAGCCTTTTCCGGTTCCGCCCGAACCACTGCCCCAATTCCCACCTGACGTGAAGTTTTAGCGTGCTCAGCACAAGAGGGCCGAGTGTGAGATTGGGACAGGAAAGAAAAGGAAAGGCTGAAGGATCTTAGATCCTTACGTGACATTGTTGCGTATGGGTCGTCCACCCGATAGGCCCGAGTCTCCATCGCTCGAAAGCAAGGAACGAGCGACATCGAAAATACGTTCAATGCCGTTCGGTTTGGCGAGGAAGACGTTTGCTCCCACTGCAAAGGCCTCGGCTCGCACTTCGTCGTGAGCGGCCCCGGAAAAGGCTACGATCGGTTTCGTAATCCCGGCGCTTCGCAGGCGTCGGATCAGGTCAGTTCCGCTTACGCCAGGTAGCCACAAATCGACAATATATAAATCGAATGGCGGCCGATCGTCGAAGCGCGCGATATCCTTGGCTGATGCAATACTCTCGACAATACACCCATGGGCGCCGCCGAGCATCACGCTGACCAGTTCGCGCGAGTCGACGTGATCGTCAATATGCAAAATACGCTTCAAGGGAGAAGCCTCCTTTAAGAGAAAAGGGTTTTTTACAGTCAATTTGTTCGTCATTCTAGGGTGCACAGATGAGAATTTAAAGATTCCGAGACTGTGAAAACGCCGTCTATAGGGAGAAACCCTTATTGTCATAAGGCATTTAGGTCGATGGCAGTCAGGTTGGGTCGATTCTTTTAGATGGGTTACCGGCTGGACCGCCCGCGGCAGTATGTGCTTTGTTAATCGCCGCAATGCGTATAGAATTTATTAATCCAAATCCGACGGCTGGAATAGGCGCCTGATGGCATCCACAAACTTTTTCATCATCAGCGCGTCAGTCGGAATTCAAGAACTCAAAATGGCTAAGACTGAAGGCAAAATTCGAATTCTGCTGGCCGAGGATCATGGCACGGTCCGCGAGGGAATAAAGTTGTTGATCAATTCGCAGGACGATATGGAGGTCGTCGGCGAAGTCGATAATGGCGAAGAGGCGATTCGTAAGGCGGGGGAGCTGTCGCCGGATCTTATCGTCATGGATATATCGATGCCGGAGATGAACGGGTTGGCGGCCAAAAAAAAACTTCGCCAGTCTTCCGCCGTTAAAATTCTTACGCTTACCAGACATACAAATGACGGCTATCTTCATGAATTGATAAGGGCCGGCGTTAACGGGTATGTGCTCAAACAGAGCGCTCCGACCGAGCTGATCAGCGCGATCCGTGCCGTCAATGCGGGTAAATCATTTGTCGATCCAGCTCTGACGGCGAAGGTGATGAGCGGTTACGCCGGCAAAGCCCAAATGCCGCGCGGCGAAGGTTCGAAATCATTGACCGATCGCGAAAGTGAGATACTCAGGCTGATCGCCTGGGGTCACAGCAACAAGGAGATCGCATACAAACTCGACCTTAGCGTGAAAACCGTAGAAGCTCATAAAGCAAACACGATGCGCAAGCTTGGAATAACCAGTAGAATCGACATCGTTCGGTATGCCATCCTTGTCGGGTGGTTGCGCGAAGAATAATTCTTTTTAAGGTCTCCTAACATTTCCGATTAGGGATTTTCCCTATTTCAAACTTACCAACTTCCCGATGTTTTCCTCATCGTTTAAACGTTAGATTATTAATTAAAGCTCGACTTGAACGGAAGGTTTAGCGGTAAAGGTATGTCTCCCTTTGCTCTCGAAGAAAATCGGGAGCGGAATAGGCGGAGACAAGAGATGGAGCGATCGCACATATAGCTGCCCAGCGGTCGCTCCTATCTCAATCATATCTAACGGCGACGTCGTTTTGCGCCTGGCGCCCCCGACCCGTTCCTATCAGGGAATTCCCTAATAAAAATTATAGATATTCCCGATTTTGTCACTCGGCGTAGACACCGAAAATGTATGTACGGAATTATACAAACCAGACTAGACGGAAGGCATGGTAGTTATGCATATCAAGCAGGAGGCTCAGAAGTGAACTTTCTCAAACACAAAGGACAAAAATATGGATCGACTAAGGGTTAGTAACACTGTATTTCCGACTCCCGTCGGTAATCGAAGGCGAAAAGGGGAAGCGAGACCTCAGGGAAAGGTGGCGCCGCCGTACGGAGCGCCGCAGCCGATGAATGCCGATGGTTTTGTCACCGGAAATCTTGTTTTAGGCGCGCTGCCAGCACACGCCATCAATCGGCTGCGGCCGCATCTTCGCGAAGTAAGGCTTTCGAAGGACGAATATCTTTTCCAACAGGACGAATTAATTCACAACGTGTATTTTCCGGATACCGCCGTGATCTCGGAGTTTCAAATATTGGAAGACGGGCGAATGATTGAGGTCGCGACAACCGGCCGTGAAGGAGTGATAGGCGTCGTTTCTGGCTTCCGACTCTCTCGCGCCGTGAACTGCGCGCAGGTTTGCCTTAGTGGACGCATGCTAAAAATCAGCCGCGACCGATTGGAAAGGGAAATCGAGAATGACATGTTATTAAAAAATTCTTTGTATGCGGCGGTTGTCCAACAGATGCGGCAACTTTCTCAAAAAATCATTTGTAATAGCTATCATTCCGTCGAGCAGCGATTTTGCAGTTGGCTGCTCGTATTGAGCGATCGCAGCGACAGCCAAACACTTCGGATCACCCACGAACACGTCGCTCGCGTCCTTGGCGTGCACCGCCCAAGCATCACCTGCATTGCCCAAACGATTCGCGAGAAAGGCATTATCGAGTATTCACGTGGACGGCTGGTTTTGACCGATAGAAAGAGTGCGAAGCGTGCCGCATGCATCTGCTATTCGGATCTTGCGTTACCTGCCCTGGCTGCGGCAGGAAGAATACATTAAACAAATAAGAAAAAATCTAAGCCTCACGTTTAACCCGGTACTCGGGTTTTTGTTCGAGGGTCGGCCGTCCCAAGGAGTTTAACACGCACCTGGTTGTATCAATTGCCTACAAAAACGCACGTTTTTTGTATCGTTCGCAACCATTGGACAGCCAGTTTCTCGCGCGTAACTGCGGCAAATATAGGAGTTTCGCCTCGTCCAAAGGATGGCATAGATTTTGTAAAGTCTGATCTCATTCAGGCAGCAAGCGAAGAATATGGATAAGGGATTTATTAGAAGTGTGCCCACAGTGCGTAAAAACTGCGATCTGCTCTGTTTTACGCATTTGCGATGGGATTTCGTCTATCAGCGTCCCCAGCATTTGATGAGCCGCTTTGCGAAAGACGGGAGGGTCTTTTTTATTGAAGAGCCGATTTATCACGATGGCGCTTCCGAAATGAAGATCTCGCATCGCGGCGAGAATTTGTTTGTAGTCGTGCCGCACCTTCAAAACGGAAAGGATGCGAACCGGATCGATTCGCAGATGTCACGAATGATCGATAACTTAATTGCCGACTACGATATCAACGAATTTATCACGTGGTATTACACGCCGATGATGCTTCGTTGGAGTGGACACCTCAGTCCGACCGCCGTGATTTATGACGCGATGGATGAGCTTTCGGCATTTAAGAATGCTCCTCGCGAATTGATCGAACTCGAAGCCGAACTTTTCTCGCTCGGCGACCTTGTTTTTACCGGCGGGCAAAGCCTGTAC